>CADBIO010000014.1:0-3485 GCA_902794835.1 uncultured Erysipelotrichaceae bacterium | reverse complement strand
TAAATGATAAGATAAATGATAAGATAAATGATTTAGACAAGACAATTATGTCTGAGATTAGAAAAAACAAATATATTACTATTCCAGAATTATCAAAAAGAATAAATAAGTCAGAGCCTACTATTTACAGACACTTACAATTATTAATGAAAAAAGGATTACTAAAGAGGATGGAGTCAAGAAAAGCCGGTTATTGGGAGATAATTAATGGCTAGTTCGAAAGATTATTTGGGATATGTTCTCGATTTATTAAGAGAAGTAAATGGTGTCACCTATAAAAAGATGATGGGTGAATATATGCTTTATAGAGATGGTATTCTTTTTGGTGGCATATACGATAATAGATTCCTGATTAAGAAAACTAAATCTTTAGAAAATATCGGCCTTAAAGAACAAATCCCATATCAATCAGCAAAGCCAATGTTACTTGTTGATAGCGAAGATCCTGATGAAATAAAAGTTTTGATTTTGCTTGTTATTAGTGACTTGAAATAGGCCATCGGCTCCTTGTATTGGAACGATGTATTAAAACCTCTTTACGTACAGGTTTGCCACAATTCGCCTATTTTTGTCTCAAAAAATGGTACGCAAATCTACTAGAGGATATGCATTGTATCAAACAAGGCAAACCTTTCTACTTTAAGAAGCCGGAGATTAATCGCGATATTAATTTCCTTTTTTATTATCTAGTTGTTTTAGGCTTTTTTGATTAACGAAAGGAAACTCGCTGTGAAGCCGGCGCGGTTGATGTTGCTAAAATACAATCGAAATTAAAATATAGAGGCGCTATAATCCACATTAATGACATTCTAAAGTAGAAGGATTCTATCATGATTATTAACGTTCTTGGTGATTCGATTACGGAAGGCGTTTCCGCTAGCAAAGAAGAAAATACTTTTGTCTACCTTCTTGGCCAAATGCTTCATGCCGAAACAAGGAATTACGGTATCAGTGGCAGCCGAATCGCCATGCAAACGAAACCATCAGCAGAGCCTTCTTTTGATCGTTATTTCGCATCCCGTGTCGATCAAATGAAAAATGACGCTGATTTTGTTTTGGTTTTCGGAGGGACTAATGATTATGGTCACGGTGACGCGCCTTTTGGGAATATTGGCGATAAAAGTCCTAACACTTTCTGCGGCGCGGTTGATGATTTAATTAACAAACTTCTTCATTTTTATCGCAAAGATCAGCTAATCTTTTTGGAGCCTTTGTATAGATTTAATGAAAATAATGTCTATGGTGATGGCAGTAAATCTGCTCCATCTAAAACACTAGAAGAATATCGTTATGCCATTCGTACGATTGCCAAAAATTATGGAATCACTGTTTTGGATCTTAAGGACAAAATTGGTCGGGCCGAAAACAATCCTTTAATCGCAGATGGTTTGCATCCCAATGATAAAGGCCATCATCGTCTCGCAGAATTATTGGCTGATTATTTTAAAGCATTAAGATAAAAAACCAGAATTTTTTCCGTTTTTGGAGATTGCCAAAATTCAAAAACGATGACCTGGGTAGCTCCTTTTGTTTGGAAATAAAAGCCGTTTAGGTGTTTCCCTGGCCAGATAAAACTATCTTTTCCTTCATATGAATCTAAAAAGAAAGACACGTCCCTAACGTTTTAAAAGAAAGGGGGCATTCAAGGATTTTTGATTTTTAATGCTTCAAAAAATGGAAAAAACGAAGATACGGGTCATTTACAATTGACAAACTAAAAAACGAAAATTATTCTTTTCTCATAGGCAAGAAAATATTTATTATTTTCACAATTTAAGGGCTTATGTAGCTCATTTCTCCTCAATCCCGAGAGAAATTGAACTACGTCCTCGCCGAATTTAACTTGACGGGTTTGGCGGATGAAATTCTTAAGGGATTAAATAGGGAGAAGAAAATGAAACAGAAAAAACCTATGTCTCCAGTGATCAAAGCGATCATTGGCTTCGTCTTCTTCGTCGTCTCCGGTTTATTGATCGGTGTCGGTGGATTAGTCGACCTCATTCCTGGCGGTTCTTATACCGCCCAAAACGGTGTCAGCATGTTCTATGGCGTCCGTGCTGCCATTAACTATTACATTGGCGCCTTTGGTGGATACGTCTTCGGCGTTTGGGCTTATATTTGTTTAGCCGTTGTCGCCGCCGCCGGTGTCATCATGATCATTGAAATTGTGTTGGCCGCCAAAAAGAAGAAAGGCATCCTTATCTTCCCAATCTTAGTCAACGCTATTTTCACCACCTTCTTACCATATGTCATCATGGTTGGTGCTTTGATTGCGGATGCTCACGCCTTAACCCCAATCGCAACTTGGATCATTGTCGCTGCCTTCGCTTTTGATGTCCTTGCCATTGGCATTTTGGTGCCAGAATTATTGCCTCTCTTCGTTCCTGCCTTAGAAAGCGCGAACGCCGTCAAGAAAGAAGAGCCAGAAGAAGTTGCCCCAGTTGAAGAAGAATGCGCTGAGGATGAAACCGAGGAGCAACCAGCTGGTTTAACCGAAGAAGAAGTTCAAAAACTCATTGATGAAGCTGTTGCCAAAGCAATTTCTGAACACGTCGACAGCAAACATCAAGAAAAAGAAGAGCCAACTCCAGTCGAAGAAGAAAAAGCAGAAGATTCCACTCCAGAAGAAAAAGTCGAAGAACCAGTGGAAGAATCTGACGAAGAAATATCTGATGAAGAAGAACCGGCAGGAGAAGAAGTTCCAGAAGGCGGAGAAATCTCTGAAGAAGAAGCCAAAGGTTATGGCTCCAGCAAGAGACGTCGTGCCAATTTCGAAACTCGCTTAAAGAATTCCGAATTCGATCTCCGTCACAAATATTATGACCTTCGTGACTACATTAAGTCCTATGGCGTGAAGAACCGTGTTTCCATCCCAGGAGATACCTTCTCTGCACACCGCAAAAAATACGCCTTCCTCACCATCAACGGAAAGCACATCAGAGCTAATTTCGCTTTGAATCCAGATGATTATAAGGATACCCCAATCCCAGTCATCCGTGCCGAATCCAAGAAATTCGAAGATCTTCCATTACAATTCAAGATCCGTTCTGACCTCTCCTATCGCAGAGCCCTCAAACTCGTTGACGATATGATGGCCAAAGCAGGATTTGAAAAACCAGAAGGTCCAGTGAAATTCACCCAGGATCAAAATCCGGACGAGAAGTAATTCACTTCAAAATTCGAGGCCCTAGCAATAGGGCCTTTCTTTTTTACTTATTTTTTCGAGTTCTTTATTGACAAACTCTTCTTCAATTATTAATCTTAATAACGCGCCTAAAGCGCATTGTACTTGTGATGGGCCATTAGCTCAGCTGGGAGAGCGCCTCCATGGCATGGAGGAGGTCATCGGTTCGATCCCGACATGGTCCACCAATTAGAAAGCAACTTGTAATTATCTAAATCTAATTATTCTAAATAGAACAAAACCTTTTATCCCCGATAATTAATCCCTAGATAACTACAGCCAACAATAAAATAGATCTACT
>CADBIO010000013.1 GCA_902794835.1 uncultured Erysipelotrichaceae bacterium | reverse complement strand
CTTGTTTGTCATTGCAGGAGCCTTTGCCTTACAATCAATTTCGCTGATCATTGGGGCGAAGAATATCGAGAAATTCTAATCGTTCCAAAAATAAAAAAGCGATTCTTGAGGGAATCGCTTTTTCTTTCATTATCTTTTTTGGTTTGGAAGATTATTCTTTGAACCAGCAAATGCGGCCGAAGATGATAATGAAGACTAAATCGAAAATCCAGCCAATGAAGCCAGCCCAGATGACCCAAACGATAGCAAGGACCAAGTGCAGCCAGTTTTTGTTAACAATGGCACCGCCAATACGGTAGATACCCCAAAGGATATCGACGATCGGCAAGCAGAATAAGATTTTAACGAGTCTAGAACGGCTGTCCATCCAACTGCAGAAAGCTTTCATTTTGTTTCCCTCCTAGTGCGTACTTTACCACAAAATATTACTGAATTATAGAAAAAGTGTGATTAACTTAGGTAAAGTTAATATAGAAGAGGGCAAACCTCCCCTATTCATTGCCAAAAAGGAGAACCACGATGCAACACTCCGCTGAATTTTATGCCTTAGAGCCCTATTTAAAAGCCTTGAGGCACCATCGGTATCTATCAAGCCTGATTTATTACGACCTGGCCACCGCTTGTCCAGAGCAATCGATATCCTCGGAATCAGAACTCATGAATGAGCAAGATGAGGAAATGGCCAAAATCTATTCTGATCCAGATTTTGTCTCTAAGGTGAATGCCTTGCGAAATCGCCAGGAGCTTATCCCAGAAGAAAAACGCTTGGCAGATTCCCTTTCTTACAACATTCTCCTCCTCCAAAAAATGCCATTGGAAGAATACGTGGGGGCGAAAAAAGCATTTTACAAATCAAATGAAATGTGGCGGAAATGCAAGCCATTGAATGATTTCCAAGGATGGCTTCCTTATTGGAAGGAATGCATCCGTTATGCGAGAAAGATTGACCGTCTAATGATGAAAGAAGGGATGGAGACCCCTTATGATTCGGCCCTCGATCAATGGGAGCCCGGAGAACGTTCCCAATGGCTGGATGAAATCTTCAGACCCGTCAAAGAATGCATTAAAACCCTTCTTCCCAAAGTTTTGGATCGTCAAAAATCCTATCCTGAATTGCGCCTCACCTCCTATGACATCGACCATCAAAGGCGATTGGCCTATGCCCTTCTTTCCTGGGAAGGCTATGACATGAGCAAGGGGTGTTTGAGGGAGTCGTTGCATCCGTTTTCTACGGATATCGCTCAATTCGATGCGAGAATCACCACAGAATATTCTTTGAGCGATTGGCGGGCGGCGGCTTATTCGGAGATTCATGAAGCCGGACACGCGTTGGAATTCCAAAACAAGCCCCAAGAGATGTATGACAATTATCTAGAAACGCTTAACACGGCTGCCATTTGTGAGACCCATTCCCGTTTATATGAGAACATCATCGGCAAATCAAAATCTTTTATGCCGACATTCAAACGGCTTTGCGAAGAACATCTCGGCAAAGAATTCCAAACGATGTCTCGGGAAGATTTTTACCGAATCATCAACTACGTGAAACCGATTCCCAATCGCTGCGATTCCGATGAGCTCACTTATTCGCTGCATATCATCATCCGTTATGAGATTGAGCGAGATTTGATTAACGGGGTCATCGAATGTGAAGACGTCCCAGTTTTATGGAACGAGAAATACAAAGAATATTTAGGCGTTGATGTCCCTAACGATGCCGAAGGCTGCATGCAAGACATCCACTGGAGCGATAATGAAATCGGTTATTTTCCATCCTACCTTCTGGGGAATCTCTATGGGGCGATGATCTATGAGAAAATGGAGGAGGACATTCAAGTCAGCCGATTGATTGAGCAAGAAAAAATGGATGAGGTTCTTTCTTACTTAAAAGAACATGATTATCGTTATGACTGGATGGAACCGAATCAATGGATCAAAAAGGTAACGGGGAAAGAATTGTCCTCGGATGCCTTTATCCATTATTTGAAGAAGAAATACGGAGAGGGAATATGAACCACCTAGAGAAAGCGAAACTGCTTTTGAAAGAAAACAATTACACTCTTGTGTTGGTCAGTGACAAAGAGGTAGAAACCGACACACTTCGGGGAGTCCGCCCTCTGTTAAACCGTTATGGAAAGGATTATTCCGCTTATTCGGCCGCAGACAAAGTGATCGGGAAAGGGGCCGCCTTCCTTTATGTTTTGCTTCAAATCAAAGAAGTGTACGCCCATGTCATCTCTAAACCCGCATTAGAGGTTTTTGAGAGTTATAAAATTCCTGTCGTTTATGATATTTTGACCCCCAATATCGATAATCATGACAAAACAGGATTGTGTCCGATAGAGATGGCTACTCTTCCGATCTCTTCGCCGGAAGAAGCCCTGCCGATCATCCGAAAAAGATTGGAAGAATTGAAAGAAGGACCTAGAGTTTAAGATAAAATATCTAACAAAAAAGGGATGACAATCTGCCATCCCAATCATTCGCGATTGAATTTCCGCTTTATTCGTTAACCACGTTGTTGTCGCTGGCTAAGCCATCAAACACACAGGTAACAAAATCGGAAAGACGATAATCGTCGCGTTGCTCTTCTTCTTGAGCGGTCTGTGAATCTTTTTCGTAATCATTGTACTGCATCTCTTTTTCCTCCTATCTTTTACTACATTTCCTTGGCGTTCATTTGACCAAGGTTGATAATCTTAGGTTCGTTTTCAAAGATAGTCAAGAAAAATATTTCAAAAGTTTTCATTTTATTTCATTGACAATATGTTACAAGTTAATATATAGTATTTTTGTTCCCCATAATTACCTCATTTTGGGTAACAAAAAAAAGATGGTTGTTTAGGGTTTTCTCCTTTTTGGGTAGGGGAGAAAAGACAACCATCTTTTGCTTTCTTTTTTTAGAACCTTTCTGGGTGATAATTTCGTAAAACTTTGACCAAAGGTTTCACGGTTTTTGTAAGAACCCCTGCATCGAAAGGAACCTTCATTCCATCACGACGAACCAGCTCGCAGAATGGATATTTGCCACCCATTTTGCAAAGCTTCATATACTTCTTCCATGCCTTTTGATGATTCTTGCGGTCGAGATTGAAGAATTCGAAGGCAAGAACTTGAGCCAAGGTGTAATCGATGTAATAGAATGGGTTTTCAAAAATGTGCCCTTGCGTCAGCCAACGATGGCCTGAATAAAGATAAGGAATCTCTTGGGATAATTCCACCTTCCATGGGGTGTATTTCACTTCTAATTCATGCCATTTGGCGTCACGTTCTGCCGGTGTTGCCTCAGGATGGTCATAGACCCAGTGTTGGAATTCATCGACGGTAGCCCCATAAGGAAGGAATTCAATCGAATCGGCGAGGTGGGCATAACGATATTGATCCGGATTATCGAAGAAAAGATCCATATAAGGGTGGGCGAAGAATTCCATCGACATGGAATCGATCTCACAAGATTCCGCGGTCGGCATGCGATATTCAGGAACTTTGATGTTACGGGAATTGAAATATTGGAACGAATGGCCAAATTCGTGTGTTAGCACGTCCACATCCCCTGAGGTTCCATTGAAATTCGAGAAAATGATCGGACATTTATGGAGAGGGAATTCTGTCATATAGCCGCCCGATTGTTTGCCTGGCTTAGCATCGAGGAAAAGCAGATGATGCTCAACCATATAATTGAAATAATAGGATGTTTCCGGAGACATTTTCTCGTACATGATTTGCGCGGATTTTACTTTATCTTCGGTGCTTCCTTTGGGGATGGGGTTGCCATTTTTGAAATGAAGGTTCAAATCGACCAAAGTCGGATTTTTGATTCCTAGCAATTTGATTTGTTCTTTGATGAGTTTTTGGCAAATCGGGGTCACCACGTCGCGGATTTCTTCTCGATAAGAGGCAACCATCTTTTGGTCATAGTCATAACGGAACATCCGGATATAGCCTAGTTCGGTATAACTCTTGTAGCCGAGTTTGCGCGCCATTTGAGTTCTGATTTTCACCAATTCGTCATAATAGCCTTCTAATTCATCTTTTCTCGTTTCGAGATAGCCATAATACGCTTTGGCGGCCTCCAAACGGGTTTCGCGATCCACGTCGCTAAGGAATTTGCCCATCTGGGGAAGATTGTAGGTCTGCCCACGGAATTCAATTTGGCAAGAGGCAATCGCCGCCCCGTATTTCATCGTCAATTCCGCTTCTTTTTGAGCTTCTTCCACCACTCTCTCATCAAAGGCCTTTAAAGAATATTCGTACATTGTGAACAAAAAGGTTCCGAGTTTCTTTTCTAAATAAGGACGATAAGGAGAGGAAAGCATCGCTTTCATGAACTCCAATTGTTCCACCTCGATCAAGGGAAGGATCTGATTAAGTTTGTTTTGGGCCTTCTCGTATTTCTTGTTGGTCGTATCCAAACTATAAAGAACCTGGATGTAGGTACATTGGTCTTGGAGCTTATCCATCAAGCGAACCGATTTACGGTAAGCTTGATAGGCCTTTTGTTCGGAGGAGGCGTTCTTAAATTCCTCGGTGATCATCTGAATTTTCTTTTTCGTCGATTCCAACCCTGGAACGCGGAATGGCCATTCTTCAAAAAGGCCGATATCTTTTTCTTTCATTTTTATTTTCCTTTCCGGCGGAATAAGACCACCTGTTTTCGCGAAAGCGTTTTCTTTTCCAGCGAATTCAATGAAAGGGAAAGGCATTTCTCGCTTAACGTCACAAATTGGGCATCTAGCTTATGGTCATAAATCAATTTCACATATCCTTCGCGAATCAATTGATGTATCCTGCCTTTGATTTTCTTGCCAGAAATCGAAGAAAGGTATCCGAAAAGCTTCGAATCCCGATAAGGCTCTGTTTCAGGAACATATTTGCCGACAAGCAACAAAGATAATCCTTCTATCGTCGCTTCTTGCCCTTCTAAGGCCAAAGTGTAGATGCTTCGGAGAATCGTTTTTTGGGCGCTAGACAATGGTTTTTCCCGTTTCATCACCTTGTAATTATAAATAAAAAGCTTATTTCTTGATAGCAAGAGAAAATCATTCTAGAATTACCCTCGTTATGGCAAATGAAGCAATAGATAAGCAAATCGAAGATGTGCTTGATAAAGTCAGGCCATTCTTGCAAAGAGAAGGCGGCGACATCGAATATATTGGTTTTAAAGACGGTGTCGTTTATGTTCGCATGGTTGGAGCGTGCAATGGCTGTCTTTATGCAGACGCCGATATTTCCCAAGGAGTCGAAATCATTCTGATGGAGGAAGTCCCAGGGATTATCCGATGCGACGCATCGATGCAACTTCCGCAGGATGTGATGGATGATTATCTCGCCCGCAAGGAAGAGGAATTCGCCGCCGAAGAAGCGAAAAAGAAAGAAACCTCCGCCTCAAAAGACGAAAAGAAAGAAAATAAATAGGAATCAAGGAAAGCGCTCCAGTTGGAGCGTTTTCTTTTTTAGGCAAGATTGACGGACATTTTTCCTTCGTCGGTTATCGTTTCGCCAGCCAGGCTAATTTCTAATGTCGCCCCACCGAGAATGGTATTTAAATCAGGGACCGCCTTAGAGAAATCGATGATGACTTGTCCATTGGAACTGTCGATAGAAAACCAAGAAACATTCTTTTCCGAGCAAGCGAAATTGATCAACGAGAAAACAAAGGATTTAGTCGTTTCTTCCATCTCTAATTCCCCCATATGGGCACTGACGAGATCCAAACGAATTCCATAAGGCAAATCTTCAACCGTTTCGGCTGAATGTTTGTTCTCTAAAATGAACCAGGTGTCATAGCCGCCGACAGAAACTCCGATGCTCATGACCAAGGTGTCGTTCATCACGTTGACATAGAAATTATCGACGACAAAATTGGCGAATTTATAATCGTCGCCACGCTGATCAGGAACAACAACGGAATAACCGACGATCCCGACATTTTCCATCAAATGGGTCAAATCGTTTTCAGAGACATAGAATGTTCCTGGCAAGGCGCCAGTCATTTCCGTGGCGACATCATAAGAAGGCGCATGAGTCTTGCCTGGATAGGTGGTAGCATCGGCGATGCCGATCGAAGTAAGATCTAAACTCCTGATGTAATCCTTGTTTGATTCAATCAAGCCATCATATCCGATTTCTAGAAAAGATAAGACGCATGAAGCGTTGGTAATATCTTGATTGATGTCGTTTTGGTATTCGATTTTGCCTTCCTGATAAAGCTTCTTCACCTTCAATTCTTCTTCCTGAACGGCGTCTTGGTAAACATTGGGAAGCTCTTTTTCTGGAGTGAGGAAGTTGGCGTTGGTGTGGGCTTGAGCCAAGCTGAAATCAAGGTCGATCTCATTTTCAAAGGAGAAACCAACAGACTCTTTTTGAAGCAAATTGGAGACCAAAGACATCGGATTGAGGTCGTCTCCCGGTTTCGAAACGCTTTGGTTGTTGGCCTTGCCAATCACCATTTTTATATCTTCGATCATGTCGTTTTTGTTGTAACGGATGCCAAGTTTCTCCAAATCGACGTGGATATGAAATCCCGTTTCGGCGATGGCAGAATCAATTTGTTCTTGGCTTATCATGCGGCTTAGCAATTGTTTGCCCACACTTTCAATGCCAGAAAGACGCCCCAATTTCACTTCTTTTAGCACGAAGACGAAATCATCTTCTTGGTTTTCTAGAACCCCCGTGATGCTGAATTTCGTCTTAAAATCGAAAAAGTGAGCGTTAAGATAGGCGCTGAAAGTATATTCGGTTCCCTTGATTTTTAAATCGGCCCCTTTAAAGAAATTCTTCGCTTCCTGATTGAGATTGTTCCAAAACAGATAAAGCACTTCATTGAGATCGTCTTGGGTGATTTTGAATTTTAAATTTCCGGTTTCTTTGGTGTCATCCAACGAATCAACCAATTTTCTTTTTAGCAAAGAGGTGCTGTCAAAATCATCTTTCCCCGTGAATTTTGGGGAGGAAGCGTCATAAAAAAGAGCATAGGCGCCAACAACGGGGGCGGCGACAAGCAAAACGATAACCGTCAAAGTAATCCACAAACCGATGTGTCTACGCTTTTTCATATTTTCGCCCTGTTTTCCTAATCATACTAAAAGACATCCCTTTTTAAAAGAGGGATGCCTATTTCTCTATCGTCGCTTCAATAATGAATGTTTTCTGCTTTGTTCGCGGTGACATAACCAGCGCGGTTATAGACGTCTTCTCGGTTATAAGTCATCGGTTTCATCTCCGGCGGGACTAGCATAACGCCGCCAGCTTCGGTAAGAATCAAATCCCCAGGGCAAACGTCCCATTCCTTGGTGTTGCCGCTGCAGCGATAGGAAATCTCGGCCTCTCCTTCGGCGATGATGCAGAATTTTTGAGCCGCCCCTAGAGGAGAAATCGATTCATATAATTCAGGATGTTTATCGTAGATTGCCTTTTCTTTCTCGTTGAAGAAAGAAATCGAGCGGACGGCACGAAGATGGTCGTGGCGATCAGAGACATGGATTCTAACGGGGGCCTCCCCTTCTTTTTGACGGAACGAACCGCCGCCTTTCGTCGCGAAATATACGGTGTCGTGCAATGGGATGTTAATCACGCCAGCCACCACTTCGTGGTTTTTGACCAAACCGATATTGGTCGTGAAGTTGCCATTGCGAGAAACGAATTCCTTAGTGCCGTCGACCGGATCGACGATGAAGATGAATTCTTTTTGAAGCCGTTCGGGAGTATCGGTGCTTTCTTCGGTGAGAAATCCATAATCAGGAAAGGCCTTAGATAAGATGTCACGAATGATTTTGTCGGCTCCTTTGTCGGCGCTGGTGACAGGAGAGTCGTCGGATTTAATTTCGACCGTGAAATCCGTATGATAAACCTTCAAAATCCATTCTTGGGCTGTTTTGGCAGCCTTGATCATCATTTCCACTTCTTTTTCGTACATCTTTTTTTCTCCTTTTATTTCACAAAATATTTTAAAGCGTAGGATACACCACTTTCTCTGACGTCTTTGGTGACGAAGGAAGAGGCTTGCTTGCATTCTAAGATAGCATTGCCCATCGCCACGCCATGGTAATTCTTAATCATCAAAAGGTCATTGAGCTGATCCCCAAAGGTATAAACCTCTTCTGGCTTTAGGCCAAGATGAAGTCGCAATCTCTCGACGCCATCAGCTTTATCCACCCCGTGGTTCATGAATTCACGGAATCTAGGATCGGTGGCAACAATATGATAACGGTCTTTCTCTTCTTGGCTGAAGACGATGGTTTTGGCGATCTCCGCCTTAGCGGCAACCATCGTTTTAAGAACCATGCTGTCCAATGGCCGAGGATCGAGATTTAAGTCGATGACCTTGAGATTATTCCATTCCGCTTCTTCTTTCGTCCAAGAGTTGGGCATGAAGGTTAGCAAGTCGCCATCCGTCCCATAGGCATAAATGGTGCCCCCTAGTTTCGTTTCTATCATAAGGTGACGGTTTCGAATCTCCAAAAACTCGCGATAGCTATATCCGTTGAAATAAAGCATCTTTCCGTTTTCGTCTTGCAAAGTGGCCCCATTGGAGCCAACGACCCAACGTTGATGTCCATGGAAACAGGAAAGATATTTCAACGCCCCTTCGAAAGGACGACCCGTGCAGATGGCGATGGCATCTCCTTGATCTAAACGCGCTTGGATCGCCGCTTGATCTTCAGGGGAGATATTGCCCCCGTTATAAACGATGGTGCCGTCAACATCGAAAACAAATAATTTCATACCAAAACATTGTAACTGAGAACGATTCACTTAAAAAGTGAAACAGCTTTCTAATTTTGTCGATATAATGGAAGAGTCCATCAAGGAGGCATTATTATGGCAGAAGAAGAAAAAATCGAGCAAGAGGTCGTGGACGAAAAGCCCAAAGAGGAAAAGAAGCAAAGTGGCTGGTCCAAATTCTGGCACAAGGTCGGCAAAAGCATTTCGGATGCCAGCCGTGAGGCGGAACTCGAAGCCGTTTATCGCAAGGAAGCCAACGTTCTAGACATCTATATGGGCGGAGCATTCAACACCTTGACCAAATATGGCAAGATGATTGATGAAACCCACGCCGAATTCTACGGATTGCTTGGCGAAGAAGACAAGATTCCTTACTCCTCTATTTTGGCTGTCAACCCGAAGGAAAAAGGTGATTCTAAGCTTTTTTACATCACTGAGGTCAAACATGAAGAGAAAGACACCGTGACTTTGAAATTGAAAGAAAAAGTCGACGATAAGGAAGTCGAAAATGAATATATCAGACCATTGACAATCTTGACATTAGACCCGAATTTAACGGAAGTGAAAGTCATCAAAGTCAAAGACCGTTATTTCCTCAAAAAAGAAGAGAAATAATCATCTAAAAGCATAGAAAAAGGCCGTCGCACCTGGAAGAGGAAGCCCTGCTTTTGTAGCATCTCGGGGCTTGCTTCAAATAAGACGGCCTTTTTGAATTTTATTTGCCAATTAAGGTCGAGACTTCCTCGTCGGTATATTTATCGTGCTCGCCTTCGTCGTCTTCGTCGCCAGAAGATTCTTCTTCCGTTTCGTCAGCAAGGCTCTTGCCTTCGATTTCAGCGTTGTATTCTTTCTCTTCTTGCTTATCTTCTTCATCGGCTCCAGAATCATCTGCCGCTTCGGCATAGGCCTCTTCTAAGGCGGCATCTCTGGTCTTGGTGTGGTTGTGTCGTTCTCTCAAGTCCCAGACGTTTCCGCCTAAACCATAGAAACGACCATCGACGGTTAATTCGGTATAGAATTCGCCGATGTTTTTCATTTTCATCCCCTCGTCGAATTCAAGGCTGAGGGCGACGGCATCATAAAGTTCTTTGAAGGAATAGGCTTTATCGCCTTCTTTGACGAGCTCATAAGCTACGTCGATCATGCTGGTTTGTTTCATCTTTTTTCTCCTTTACATCTTTTCTGGTGCGCTGACCCCGAGCAGGGATAAGGCATCTTTGAGAACAATCTGGCAGGCTTTGACAAGGGCAAGACGAGAAGAGGTCAGTTCCAAGTCATCTCTGTCGATGATTCGATTTGCCGCGTAATACTCGTGGATGAGTTTCGCAAGATCGTGGATGTATCCGGCGACCTTGTAAGGCGCTCTCGCGGCGGCTGCGCTACTAATCATACTCGGAAAATCAGAAAGTTGTTTTAAAATATCTCCTTCTTTTTCCCCAGTCAGCCGTTTTGCGCTTGGGTCGAGCGCGATATCTTTACCCATCTCCAACAAAGAAGAACACCTAGCATAAGCGTACTGAGCGTAATAAACAGGGTTCTCCTTGCTCTTGGAGGTGGCTAAATTCATGTTGAAATCAAGATGGGCGTCAGAGCTTCTTTCGCAGAAGAAATAACGGACCGCGTCTTTGCCGACTTCAGCTACCAGATCACGGTGGGTGATTCCTTTGCCCGTGCGTTTGGACATCTTCACTTCTTCTCCGTCTTTGAAGACTTTGACGATTTGATAAATCTCAAATTCGATGACATTTGGTTTATGCCCTTCCATCATTAACGCGCTTCTCATGCGGTTGAGATAGCCATAATGATCGGCCCCAAGACAGTCAATCAGAAGATCATAACCTCTGGCCAATTTGTCATAATGGTAGCAAATGTCTGGCATGAAATAAGTGTATAGACCATCTTTTTTGATGATGGGACGGTCTTTATCATCCAAGAAGGCGCTGGTCTTCAAATAAGTCGCCCCATCTTTTTCATAGACATATCCTTTGTCGCTTAAAGTTTTAATCGTATCTTGGATGGTGCTTCCTTTGCGAATATCCGATTCGAAAGAAAAACGATCGAAATGGACACCGAAATCGGCCATGTCCTTCTTGATCTTGCCGATTTCTTTTTCGATTCCGTAGTGAATGAAGAAATCATGGGATTCTTGGTTATCTGACAAATATTTGTCTCCGAATTCGTCCTTGATGGATTGGGCGATTTTGATGAGGTCGACGCCATGATAATCGTCGGTTTCAAAATGTGGTTGCTCACCGAACAGTTCGTGATATCGTTCACGAATGGAATGGCCTAGGTGCTCAACTTGATTTCCACAATCGTTGACGTAATATTCGCGAGTCACCTGATAGCCGGCCTTTTGATAAAGGGCAGCAATGGAATCTCCTAACGCCGCTCCACGGGTGTGCCCTAAATGCAAATCGCCCGTCGGGTTGGCGGAAACGAATTCAACATTGATCTTAAAATGTTTGTCTGGCCCATCGCCATAGTGTTCTTTCTCGGTGAGGATGGTGTTCACAATGGCGTTCAAAGAGGACGATTTCATGAAGAAATTGATGAATCCTGGGCCGGCGATCTCCACTTTTTCTAAAGAGTCGCTGGAAAGATTTTTGATAAGCTCGTCAGCAATCATCTTTGGGGCTTTATGAAGTTTGGAGGCGGATTTCATCGCCAAATTGGTCGCATAGTCTCCATGGGCTGGGTCTTTGCTGCGCTCAATCACGATTTCCTCGGGAGCGACTTCTAAGCCGATTTTCTTAGCGGCTTCGGCAAGTAAATTTTGTAAGACGATTTCGTTGGACATAATCACTCCTTTTCAATCAATAAGACGGCAACGGCACGGATGGCTTTCCCTTCGCCTACGGCATCAAAGCCTTCATTGGTCATGGCTTTGATTGAGACGTTAGAGAGATTTGTTTCCAACAAACGGGCAACATTCTCCCTCATTTCGGGAAGATATTCCGCCAAATGCGGTTTCTCAGCGGAAATAGAAAGATCGACATTCACGACATGGAAACCATGTTCTTTTACTTTTTGATAACAGGCTTTGACAATTCGATCAGAGGCGATGCCTTCGATGGATGGGTCGCTTGGCGGAAAAAGCTTTCCGATATCTCCTTCGGCGACAGAACCAAGTAAGGCGTCACTTAACGCATGGTAAACAACATCCGCATCCGAATGGCCCTCTAAGCCAAATTCATAGGGGATTTTTACGCCGCCAAGAAGGAGGTTTCGCCCTTTGACAAGAGCATGGATGTCTTCGCCGTACCCAATTCTCATAAATGTTTTTATTTAGTGACGTTAAAACGGAAGAAAACAACGTCTCCGTCTTTCATCACATATTCCTTTCCTTCTGAACGGATTTTGCCAGCCTCGCGGACCATTTGCTCAATTCGGTCTCCAACAGAGCCGTTGCCAATAAAGGTGTCCGCGGTGATGGTATCGCCAATCCGTTTGAATTCGTCAAATGGATAGATTTCCGCTTTAATGAAACCTTTTTCGAAATCGGTATGGATGATGCCGGCACATTGAGGGGCGCTCATCCCGTTCCTAAAAGTCCAAGCGCGGCATTCATCGGTGCCGCAAGTAAGGAACGTAGAAAGATTTAAGAGTTTGTAAGAAGCTTTGACTAAACGATCTAATCCTGATTCTTCGACGCCAATTGTCTCTAGGAATTCTTTCTTTTCTTCTGGAGACTCAAGTTGAGAAATCTCGTATTCGATTTCACAGGATAAAGGGATACATACGGCGTGTTCTTTTTCCGCCACCGCTTTGACTTCCTGATAATAAGAGCAATGTTCCAGATCGCCATAATCGTCTTCGCCGACATTGGCCACATAGAGAACTGGTTTGAGGGTAAGCAAGAAGAAATTCTTTCTAGCGTATTCCATCTGTTCTTCGCTAAGACCTTCTGTCAAACGGGCAGGAATTCCTTGCTCAAGAGTATTCCGCAAGGCGGTGAGAATCGGCATCTCATACAAGGCCGTTTTATCTTTGGTGATACGAGCTTTGCTTTCTTGCTTTCCAATCCGATTATTAACGGAATCAAGGTCGGACATCGAAAGTTCAAGATTGATGACGTCGATATCCCCCTTTGGGTTCACCGGCTCATCGTTATAACGGACGACATTGGCATTATTGAAACAACGGACGACTTGAACGATTGCGTCGCATTCGCGGATGGCGGCCAAGAATTGATTGCCCAATCCTTCTCCTTTGGAAGCCCCTTTAACTAAGCCAGCGATATCGTAGAATTCAAATGTCGCGTTGATTTTCTTTTTAGGGTTATATTTTGAGCAAAGATAATCCAATCTCTCATCCGGGACGACGACGACACCACTATTGGGGTCGATGGTCGCGAATGGATAATTCTCCGCCAGGACATGCGAATTCGTGATGGCGTTGAATAACGTCGATTTGCCAACATTAGGAAGACCGACGATACCTGCTTTTAATGACATATTACTAACTTTTCCCTTTTTTACGCATGAGATTATATCTCATAGCATTGAGAATTAAAACCAAAGAAAAACAAAGGGCGGTTCAAATAGAAAAGGCCCCCCTAAGGAAGCCTCAGATCCCTATTGGTTGATTAGGCAATCTTTCTTACACTGCCGGCACGCAAGCCACGCTCGGATTCCACTGGATCAAATTCAACATTCTCACCAGGTTCGGCGGTCTTGTAGTTATCCATCACAATGACACTGTAATGGAAGAAGTAATCTTTGCCATCTTCTCCGTGGATAAAGCCGAAGCCTTTGTCTTTGAAGAATTTTTTGACTGTTCCCTTCATGTCTCCTAACCTTCCTGGTCTTTATAAAAATAACGACCTTTTTGATTTTAGCATCGTCGAAAATCAACCGATACAAAAAATTGAACGTTTTCGATAAGTTTTGATGATTAAATGCCTCCTTCCCTTGAAAATTTTCTACGTTTCACCCAAAAATGCAGAAAGATTACGGCAATGGATAAGCCGATCATCGAAGCGCCTGCCATCACCATGATCGGGATGAAATCGATTTGGAAATGGCGGCTCACATTCCCAAAATTGTTTTGAATGGTTCTATTCATCATGAATTCGGCGCTAAAAAGGGAGAAAAATGACAGCAGACTGGAAAGCAAAGAAACAAGAACGACGTTAGCCTCGTAGGCATCGGCTATGCTTTCCCGACGAACGCCAAGTTCGAAAAGGGAGCGCCCTTCTCGTTTGTTTTCTATCCCCAAAAGCAAGGCGCAAACCAAAAACAGGAACGCCGAGGTCGCCAAAGTGAGAACGGTCGCAAAACGCAAAGCGATTTCAACGTAAGAGACGACATTGGCAATGGAAGATTGAATCGTCAATGAGGGGGCGCTGAAATGAAGATGCGGGTAATGGGCGGAGAGCAAAGGAAGGACTTCTTTCGATTTTTTCTCATCGCAATAAAAAATCGCTTTCTTTGGTTCGAGGGAAAACGAACTCATGCCGAGGGAATCTCGCCAATAATCAATCGACCATTCGGGCAAGGCATAAAGAGTCTCACAAGACTCATCCACCACCCCCACCACATTTAATTTCCCCAACCGAAAATCTTGGTAAAGGTAACCTTCCTTTTCGCTTTGATGAATCAATCCTTCGCAAAAAAGATAAGGGGCGTGATGGAATTTTTCCGCTAAGGAAGATGAGATGCACACCTCATTCATCTTGAGGGGTTTTCTTCCTTCTATGAGTTTGGAGAAATCGCTAGACAAGGTTAGGGCGTTGTTGCGGGGGCGAAGATAATAGCCCATTGAAACGTTTTCTTTCAAAGAAACGTCAGCCAAGGATTCTTCTTTGCGGATTTTGCTAAGGCCTTCAGCGATTTCCACCACGGAATCCGATCGGTCGCTTAAGAAAAACGGGGCCGCAAATCCGTTCGTCAAAGCGCTAGGAAAGGACACGTAGGAAGACTCGCCAAAAAGAGCGTAATCCGTGAAAGAATAGTTTTTCTGAATGGCGTTTATCTCCTCATAGGGAAGGGATATTTTATCCGCCAAATAAACATAAAGCTTTTGACTAGGAGAGGTTTTCCCCTTCTCATTATGGCTTTGATCGTAATCATAAGAATCACGTTCAAAAACATATTTTTCTAACAAGGAGGTGTTCCTTGCCTCTCGGAAAAAGGCCTCCTTATCCTTGGCAGGCCGAAGATAATAGACTTTCTGCATAATCCAAGGGAGAGATGAATCTGGTTCATCGCTTGTAGGAAAACCCATGCAATCTTCGAGCACATACTCATTCCAATCGTGACGGAGATGGTAAATGGTCGGAATTTCACTTTGGGTGACTCCGACCAAAGAAAAAAGATGAACATCGGAATACCCCCAGGACGAATTCGCCGTTTCTAAGTACACGTCTAAAGGATTTTTCTTCAAGGCACTGCCCAAGGATTCGTAATTTCTTTGAACGTGAAGACTTAGGCAAAGATTGACCATGGTGCTATAAGGAAGGCCAAGAATCATTTGCTCATCTTCCATAACAGTCGGCGTTTCGGGATAAACAATCTCATCGCCAAGCCAAACATAGTCGTTGATGGAACGGACCGTTAGGGAAGGGATGATTGTCTTCTTCCCAAAAGAGGAGAAATAAAACTCGTTCTCATCGCGGAAGAAATCCTCAAATGGGCAAAGATAACTCATCCCATAGCCAGAAACCAAGGAAGGGTATTCTGTGGCGATGGAGTGGATTTTCTCCTCCCCTGCCGCATAAACACGATGGAAGGTCGCCTCGTTTTTGGTGTTGTTTTCCATCACAATGCCGTTGATTCCACTGAAAGAAGAGAAGGCATTGTTTAATTCGTTTTGAAGATCGCGTTCCACATAGAGGGAAAGTCCTAGGGCGACCAAAGAGAATAAAACGATGAACACCATCAACATCGTCCTCCCTTTTTTCTCTTCTAGGGTGTGTTTGGCGTGTTTTAGCCAAGTGGAAAAGTGAAAATGGATCTTCTTCTCTTTCTCGGGGACAAACGTAAGATACTCTCGTGTTTTTTCTTTTTGGAACGTTCTCTCTTTGGCCACCAGTTTCCCTTCTTCCATCGATAAGATTCTATCGGCATAGTTTTCGCTTAGATAAAGATCGTGTGACACAACAATCACGAGGCGATCTTTGGAGATTTCCTTCAAAATCTGATATACGTCCTCTGCGTTTTTACGATCTAAAGCAGCCGTTGGTTCGTCGGCTAAAACGATTTTTGGATCGGTGACCAGGGCACGGGCTAAGGCCACTCGTTGTTTCTCGCCGCCTGAAAGCGTGTTGACCACCTGTCTTTCTTTGTGATTCAATCCAAAATAGCCAAGGATCTCCTTTGCTTTTCTTTTGGCTAGATGTTTCTTGACCTTCAGTCCTTCTAAGGGGAGCAAAACGTTGCTAAGGCATGTTTCTAATTCCAATAAGTCATAGGATTGTCTTGCGATGCCGATGTTGCGCAAACGGAAATCGCAACGTTCTTCTTCGCTTAATCCAGACCATGGGGTCCCTAATACGAAAATGCTTCCTAAATAATCCACATCAATTCCCGAAAGGAGATCAAGCAACGTGGATTTTCCACACCCTGAATCCCCGACAATGGCAAAAAATCCTTTGTTTGGAAAGGAAAAGGAAACACCATCTAAAATGGTTTGGGTCCCGAATTTTTTCCTTATGTTCAATAATTCTAAATATTTCATTCGTCTCTTAATTCCTCCACGACGTTCCTCCTTCTTGCCACGTGCAAAGGTAAAACGCCACTAAAAACAGCAATTAAAGCAGCAAAAAGAAGCAAGGCGAAAATCGGGAAGAAAGGGATGCCAAAATATCGCCAATAAGGAATCGTAATCAAATGGGCAATCCCCACTTCTTTTTCTAAATAGAGCGAAGCCAACAAAGAAGAGGGGTATGAAAGAGCCAAAGCAAGGATGGCAGAAAGACCGCTGGTTAAAAAAGGTTCGCTTTCATAGATAAACTCCAAATCGTTTTTCCTCGCTCCCAAAGCCATGAGAATAGCGGTTTGTTTTCTCCGTTCTAAGAAGGTGCTGTAACTTAAAGAGCCCAAAATAAAGGCCACTCCTATCATCTCAATCAGCAAAAACGGGGCTAATGATCCGGCGAAAGCTTGATATAGGTTACGAAAGGAAGAGGAGATGGTGAAAGCGGAAGAGGAGATTACAAAATCGCTGGAATCCTTCTCTAATGCGTTAGCTAAATCGTTCAACGCCTCCATCGAACGCTCATCCCCGTAGAGCAAGGAGGCGTAAGAATGGTATGGTGAATCGTTGGTCTGGCGTTTTAGAAAAGACTCCAAATTACCGCCAATGTTTGGCAACTCTTCCCGCTCTATCAGTCCTTTTAAAGCGGGATAGGAATAGAAAATCTTAGGGGAATTTAAAAAAGAGAATTCTTTCACAATCCCGAGGATCAAAAAAGAGAATGAGAACGACAAATGATCAATTTTGTCTCCTTCTTGGACGGAGACATCATTTCTTAGGACGATTTTTCTCCCTATCGGGTTTTCCTCAATTTTGTCCGCGAATTCTTGGTTTACCAGACAATAATCGAGGCTGTTCCCTTTTGGAACGTCCCCTTCTACAAGAAAAGAATGGGAGCGGTCGTTAAGAGAAATATCCCATAAAGGAACAAAATTCATCGCCTCATAAGGGAAGCCATTCAACGAAAACGAATGATAAGAAGGGAAGAAATAGGAATAATCCTCCTCTTGATGAATCGACGGAATATCTTTAAGCAACGCATCCGTTTCTTCCAAGGTGGGTTTTTCGGACTTCACCAGCGACAAGGGCGATCCCTCTATCTCATAATGAACTTGTTTAGAAAGAGAAGCCTGAAGGTAATTGAGGGAATGACTTTTCTCCCGTTCTAAAGTGCTTTCGCTTCCGGCATAGAAGCCAAGGCCTATCAGCAAAGAAAGATAGCCTAAAGTGCCGCTGAAAATCGATAGAAGATTCTTCAACCAGTTCTTTTTATAATTGCGGCAAAAGAAACGACTTCTCCAAGAAAAAGGGCAGTGTCTTTCCGTGGCTTTTTGGATTTTCCCTGAAAATTCGGAAGATGGCGGGGCTTGGATCAATCGCCCCTCTTCCAACAACAAAGTGATATCGGCATATTCTTTTACCAAACGTTCATTGTGCGAAACGAGAACGACAAGGATCTTTTTGGAAATCTCTTTCAGTTCTTCCATCACCAATCTTTCGTTCCTCCGATCCAAAGCTCCCGTTGGTTCATCGGCAAAAAGAATCTTTGGTCCGGAGATTAGCGCTCTTAGAATCGCGATTCTTTGTTTTTCTCCTCCCGAGAGCAAACGGACTTTTTTGTGGAGTAGATGGCTAATATGGTGGATGGCAAAAAGAGAAACCACTTTAGGGTGAATCTCTTTTTCTTTCTCACCTCGGAGCTCTAATGGCAATGCCACATTTTCATAAGAGGTTTGATCTTCCAGCAAATTAAAATGCTGATAGACAAAAGAGCACCACAAATTGCGGTAATCTTCTTTTTCCCTCTGTGTGAATTTCGATAATTCTTTCCCATTGAAAATCACCGTCCCTTCCGTGGGGCTTTCTATCGTCGAAAGAATATTCAACAAAGTAGATTTCCCAGAACCCGATTTCCCTTGGATGGCAACGAGCCCTTTTGAAGGCAAGGAAAAAGAAATGCCTTTCAATGCCCAACAATCACTTGATTTGCCATGATAACACTTCCCGATTTCCCTTAACTCAAACATGTTTTTCCCTATATCCCAATGGGGGCAGGCCCCTTCTCTGGGCCGATTTGTCTCACGAAGGAAAGTGGCTTAGCGTAATGCTGCGTTCAACCACGCAGTCTTCGACGGTCTGCCTGGTTTTTAAATTCAGCCAAGATGAGGAACAACAAGAGAATCGTCTCACCCGTTCTTCCCCTTTTCTTTCCGCCACATCAACGCAAAAAGGACCCGCCGAAGGTGACGTCCCATGGATTATCTCCCTTCACTTTTAAAAAGACGGGTTCCTCGCGGAATAGGCTTCTATTTTCTTAGACACTGGATAAAAAATCGCATTAAAGCGGCACGATAGTTAGGGTTTTATGAATTAAAACTTTATTCAAAGGAAGATTTTTATCAAAGAAAAGGCGCTTTTATCTAGTATTTTGTTAGAAAATATTAAAAATGCATAAAAGGTGCCACAAACTAAAAATATCGTTGAATTTGTGACACTTTTTTTGATAAAACCTGACTTTAGGATTTACCGGCTAAAAATGGCCTATGTTGCTAGGTTAGCGTTTTAAAAAAGAAAAGACAATTCATGAAATTAGTTAGAAGAGGCAATTAAGAAAGCTAAATAATGTGGTAATACTAATCTTATATTTCCAAATTCATCCGTTAATTCTTCAATATTGAATTCACCAAACTTAATGAATCGATTCACTTCTGGATAATCTTTCTTATTAGAAAGTACAGTTTTTGCAGCTTTTGTTTTTCCTGTTTTTGCTTTAACTTCCACTAAAGAAACATCCTTTTTATAACGGGTAATGAAATCAATTTCTAAGCCAGACTCTTTGCTGTAATAGAATAAATCCTTACCACTCTTGGCGAAAGCGTCAGCAATAATGTTTTCATATAGGGCACCCTTATATGAACCTAGTTTGCCAAATAAAACATCTTCATACACGTCTTTTTCTAGCATTGCCATAAATAGCCCTGTGTCAGCAACGTATAATTTAAAACATTCTTCTATCTTATTTCCTGTTAATGGTAACTCAAGTTGTCTAAGATTATAACAATATGTTAATAGACCGTAATCCACTAACCATTGAATGGCAGGATCGTACATTGTTGAAGTTGCTTTTTTAGAGATTTTTGAGTACATGAACTTCTTATTTTCTTTTGCAAGCTGAGCAGGAATCGAGGTATAAACTTTATTTATTTTAGCAAGTAAAGCTTTATCTAGTTTTTCTTCTTCATTTTCATTTAGATGCTTGCCATAATCATCTTTGTATCCTTCTAAGATATCACTCAATACCTCTCTGACTTGATTTAGATCATTTGTTTTTAGAAAAGTGTCTACTGCTTCTGGCATACCACCTACGCAGAGATATTCTTTAAAATAACGACTCATTGCTTCATGAATTGGCTGGCGAATATTCTTTCTAGATTCAAAAGAGGTTCTTAAATAAGTAATAACATCTTCACTAACACCTTTTGCTAATAAGAATTCTTCAAAATCCATTGGTTTCATATAAACAATATGTTCGTAGCCAATAGAAGCTCCGCCATGATATTTTTGATTATAGCCTTTTAATCCTAATAAAGAGCCAGATGCAATCACATCATAACGATTATCATTTTCTACAAATGATTTAATAGCCGCTCTAGCCCCCGAAGATTCTTGTACCTCATCTAAAATGATTACTGTTTTATATGGAACGAATTTAACAGCGGGTTTTAAGGCAGAAATATTCGTGATAATTGTGTTGACATCTAAATCTCCGTTAAATGCATTTTTAAGACTTGGCTCTAACTTAAAATTAATATAAACAACATTTTCATAATTGTTATTTGCAAAATCTTTGATCGAAGTTGTTTTACCAGTCTGTCTTAACCCTTTTAAAACAAAAGCTTTTCTTTTGGTCTTTAAGCTTTCTTTCCATTGAATAAGTTCTGTCTCAATCTTCCTTTTATACATATAAATAGCCCCATTTCCAGATTTTTCCAAGCGTATTTCTAACCATAGTATAGACTTTTCCAAACGAATAAACAACAAAAATACAGACTTTTCCAAACGAATAAACAACAAAAATACAGACTTTTCCTAGTGAATAATAGCTTTTGTGAAATCGTTCTTATGTAACGTGCGCTTTAAGCCACTTTTCTGCCACGCCCAAATATCATCAAGCGGTGTTTCGCTGATTTCTATGCGTGTTTTAAATGTACCGATTAGTTCTCTTATTTTCCCATCGGCCCTTCGTGATGGGCGATCACTTTTTTGATCGCATGATTAAATTTATCACGATCAATCATGATGACATTGCCACATCCTAGGCATTTGATTTTGATATCTGCCCCAACGCGGACGATTTGGAATCGTTTGCTTCTTGTCGAACAAGGATGGGATTTTTTCATCTCCACCTCATCAAATAAGCCATATTCAGGGATTACCATGGTTCTTTCTCCATTTTGATCGCGGCAGGCTCCGTTGGCAGCCCAGGCATCGTCATAATCGATCCCGTTAAAGGAATCACAAAATTGGCTCCGGCAGAAAGATTGACCTCTCTCACCGTGATTGGGAAACCAGATGGAGCTCCGTAAATCTTTGGGTCGTCAGTCAAAGAATTCGGTGTTTTGGCCATGCAAATATACGCATCTCCAAACCCCATCTCGGTATATTTTCTCAATTGTTCTTCAGCTTCAGGGGAATAGATGACATCGCCCGCACGATAAATTTCCTGACAAATGGTTTTAATCTTCTCTTTCAGAGGAGAATGTCTGTCATAGATCGGATGATAATGGGATTCGGTGGAAGATAATAGTTTTTGGACTTTCTTAGCCAAATCGACCGCTCCTTCACCGCCTTTGAGGAATCCATCAAGGAAGCTATATTCATAATGATGTTTCTCGCACCATTGTTCTACGAGATGAACCTCTTTTTCGGTGTCAGAAGCGAAATGGTTGATGGCGATAATCAAAGGAAGGCCGTATTTTTTCATATTCTCGACATGGACTTCAAGATTCTTCATCCCTTCTTCTAAGGCAGCAAGGTTTTCTTCTCCGAGGTCATCGAAAGCAACCCCTCCATGCATCTTTAAGGCACGGATGGTAGCTACCATGACGACGGCATCACAATGGAGATGGCCTTCTTGACAAGCGATATCAAGGAATTTCTCTGCCCCCAAATCGGCGGCAAAGCCCGCCTCAGTAATGACGATTGGAGCTAATTTCAATGCCATTTTGGTGGCGATTAAGGAATTGCAGCCATGGGCGATGTTAGCAAAAGGGCCCCCATGAACGAGGCAAGGTTGGTTTTCTAAAGTTTGGACCAAGTTCGGCTTCAAGGCTTGCTTCATCAGTTTCATCACGGCATGCGAGCAATCCAAATCTTTGACGGTAACAGGTTTGCCTTCTTTGGTATAAGCAACGATGATTTTCAACAATCTTTGATGGAAATCCATCTCGTCGTTGGCCAAACACATGATTGCCATCATTTCCGAAGCCACGGTGATCACGAAACCGTCTTTTCTTGGGACGCCGTTCTTTTTTCCTTCTCCAACAGTGATCTCTCTTAACGAACGATCATTCATGTCCATGGCTCGTTTCCAAACGATACGCTCAGGATCGATATTCAAGGGGTTGCCATGGAAAATCGAATTGTCAATGACGGCGGAAATCAGATTAATGGAACTCGTTAATGCATGCATGTCCCCCGTGAAATGGAGATTGATGTCTTCTCCAGGGCCAATCGATGCCAACCCTCCTCCCGTAGCGCCTCCTTTGATGCCAAAGACAGGGCCAAGGGCGGGCTCACGGAGACAAAGCATAGCAGGCTGGTTAATTTTCCCGAATCCTTCTTGCAACGCAATCGAGGTCGTGGTTTTTCCCTCGCCTGCTTTGGTTGGGGTAATCGCGGTAACTAAAACCAATTTGCCATCTGGCCGGTCTTTTAGAATGGCATGGATAGAAGGGTCAATTTTCGCCTTATAGAAACCATAAGGTTCCACATATTCAGAAGAAATGCCTGCTTTCAGGGCGATTTCATTAATTTTCAAAAGAGCCATCGTTTTGCCTCCTGGGAAATGAAAATATCTCGTTGTTCTTAAGATAGAACGAAGAGATGAAAAATAAAAGTTTTATTTCATAAAAGAGCGCAAATCTCTTCTAATGAAGTGACATAGACGGTCGGGAATTGATGACGGAAAAATGTTTCTTGGCGTTTGACGTAATGACGGGTGTCGAGTTTAATCTGATTTTTGGCTTCTTCCAGGCTGATTTCATGACGGAGATAAGGGAAAAGCTCTTTGACCCCAATCGCTTGGAAAGCCGGGGCATTCTCGCCATATTGCTCAATCAAAGGCAAAGTCTCTCTCAGAAGCCCGTCGCCAAACATTTTCTCCACCCGCTCATCCAAATGGGCATAAAGGATTTCTCTCTCTTTGGATAAGGCGAAGAATCTTGTCGGATAAATGGGTTCGTGGTTTTGCTTGGCTAAAAGAGAGGTCTTACTTTCTTTGGCCGCCAGACAAATAGCGATATCCCGTAAAACGCGACGACGATTTTCTTTCGGGAGTTTTTTGGCCTCTTCTGGGTCAAGTTTTTCTAAAATGGCGTGCAATTCCTCATTGGTCATATTTTCGTAAGGAGAAAGATCCACGGAGGAAGTATCCACGCTTAAATCGTAATCATATAACGCAGCGCGAAGATAAAGACCGCTGCCACCGACCATAATCGGAGTTTTCCCCCGTTCTAGGATGTCTTTGATGACACGTCTGGCCTCGATTTGATATTTGGCGATGTCATAACGTTCATTTAAAGGGATGTGCCCGTAAAGATGATGAGGTACTTTCCGTTTCATTTCTTCATTCGGGGCAGCTGTGGCGATTGTTAACCCTTGATAGACTTGAAACGCATCGGCATTGACGATTTCTCCGTCGATGCGTTTGGCTAATTCGATCGCCAATTCACTTTTTCCACTGCCTGTCGGGCCAGTCAAGACGATAATCATCGGATGCTGTCTCTGATTTGTAATAATGTTTGCTCGACTTGTTCGCGTAAAGCGTCGCGGTTATGGAGCAATGGATGGTTTCTGATTTTTTGAAGCACTTCTTCGTATTCTCGTTTGGCGTTTGGATAAGAGATGTCGTCCCCGAAGGCCAACGCTAATTTCTTTTTCTTTTCGAGTAAAGCTTCCCCGAGGGATTTGATCTCGGGATCATTTTGGACGGCTTGATCTAATTTGAGATATTCTTTGAGCAAGGGATCGCAATGCATCTGGAAAGAAACGTCTCTCGCTTTGGCGATTAACGGGTCTTCTGCTAATTCACCTACCAAAGAATAAACATGGGATTCTTTGATTTTGACTTGCACGAAGCAACCTGTTAAATAAGAAGGGCCTTTGAAATTGATGAGTTTCCCATTTGGGGCGTAACCAGAAAGAACCTCCGCATTTCTTTTTGAAGGGCCATCCACCAACACGGTATAAGTCTTTCCCAGGCATTCGGCGGAAGATTTGGCCGTGCATTCATCGATTTTCTCTTTTAATCGTAAGAAACGTTCGTGGCTCACTTCAGGAGGGATTTGTTCCCAATTGGCAGCAGGTGTCCCGCTGCGAGGGGAATAAATGAAAGTAAAGGCGCTAGAATAGCCAACCTCTTCGCAAAGAGAAAGGGTTTGCTGGAAATCTTCTTCCGTTTCATAAGGGAAACCAACAATGATATCCGTGGTCAAAGCGATGTCTGGAATGGCTTTTTTGATGCGCGAAACGACATCCAAATATTCTTCCCTGCTATATCTTCTCCCCATTTTCTTTAACACTTTTGAAGAACCAGATTGAACTGGGAAATGGAGCCAATGGTCAATATTGGGATAAGTCGCCATCACGTGGATCATCTCCTCTGTGAATTGAGTTGGATAAGAAGTGAGAAAGCGGAGGTGAGGGATTCCTGTTTTCGCGACCGCCTCAAGAAGCATCGCGAAGGTGGTCCCATCTTGAAAATCCAAGCCGTAAGAATTCACGTTTTGCCCCAGCAAAGTAATCTGTTTGTAGCCTTGCGAGACCAGCTCTTCGCATTCCTTGACGATATCTTCCATCTTTCGGGAACGTTCTCTGCCGCGGGTATAAGGAACGATGCAATAGGTGCAGAATTTATCGCAGCCATAGGAAATATTGACAAACGCCTGGAAGGGATTCGATCTTACCGAAGGAAGATTCTCCACCACTTCGCTGGCAAAAGAACGGACGGAGACGATAGAAGCCTTTTTCTCCAAAGCCTTGGAAAGCAATTCATTGAGTCGTGTGACATCATGGGTCCCAATCACAAGAGAGATCCAAGGATAAGTTTCCATCAAAGACTGGGCCACGTTATTTTCGTCCATGACACAGCCTGCCAATACCAGCATGAAATCCTTGTCTTTTTGTTTATTGATTTTATAAGAGCCAATCTCCCCATAGACCTTCTCTTCGGCGTTTTCTCTGACAGCACAAGTGTTGATGATCGCCAAAGAAGCCTTTCTTGGGTCCTGTGTCCTCGCAAATCCAGCCGCAGTCAAATACCCGGCCATAATCTCTTCATCGCGAAGATTCGCCTGGCAGCCATAGGTGCGGATATAGAAACTACGTCCTTTGGCGAATTCCTTAAGATTCTCTGGCACTTCGTTGTGGGAAAGCGTACGCTCCACAGGAGGACGTTTAGCAGCCGATTTCTGGTCGGCGACGTTTTCATAAATCACTTTCTTCATCTTGGGATCATCTTTCTACGATTTGGTGAATCGGGGTAATGCTTTTCGGAAGATAAGTCTCTTCGTCGATTTCGATAAGACAAGCATTGATCATCATCGGGGCTTCGTCGTTGAGTTGGAAAGCTCCGCTTTGCCCATTTACGATTTTACGGATAACGGAGTCTTTTTCAAAGCCAATTACGCCATCGGGGTCTCCGCACATCCCAACATCCGCCATAAAAGCCGTCCCTTTTTCTAATAGACGGGCATCGTTGGTTTGAACGTGGGTGTGAGTGCCGATAACCGCGGAAAGCAACCCATCGAATTCATAAGCGAAGATTTGTTTCTCGGAAGTCGATTCTCCATGAAGATCGACGATATGAACGCAAGGCTCAGGATTGTCCAGCAACAATTTCTGCAAGGAAACGACTGGATGTTCGACTTCTTCTCTCATAAAAGCCTGGCAAAGGATGTTGGTAATTCGAATCGGAATCCCATTCACTTCAAAAAGCAAAGACCCAAAGCCATGTTCATAATGAAGCAAATTCAAGGGACGGACTAAACGCTCGGCATCATCAATATAATCATCGATCGAGGGTTTCGAATGCCAGTGGTTTCCCAAAGTGATGCAATCGACGCCACTGTCGATGAGGTAATGATAATGAGACTCATTCAAGCCTTTTCCATGGGTTGCGTTTTCGCCATTGGCAAGCACGAAATCAACCCCATATTTACGCACCAGTCGAGGCAAAGAAAGATGGACCGCTTCGCGGCCCACCTTACCAACAATGTCTCCGAAAAAGAGAATTTTCATTATTTTGCCGTTTCTATCGCACGATATTCGCGAATGACGCTCACCTTAATGGTGCCTGGATAGGTCATGGTAGATTCGATCTTTTCTCTCATCTGCTGCGCCATCTTGATGGCTTCGGCATCGGAGACTTTCTCTGGGATGACCATCACGCGAATCTCACGCCCAGCTTGGACGGCATACGCTTGTTGGACACCGTCAAATTCTTTGGCGATTTCCTCCAATTGAGTGATTCGTTTGGTGTAGGTTTCCAAGGTTTCGCTGCGGGCTCCTGGACGGGCGGCGCTTAAAGTGTCGCCGGCAATGACAAGATGGCCGATGATGCTGGTGACAGGGACATCGCCATGGTGAGCTTCGATGGCGTTGACGACAACATCATTTTCGCCATATTTTCTAGCAAGGCTAGCGCCCAAAGATGCGTGGGATCCTTCTTGTTCATAATCGATGGCTTTGCCGATATCGTGAAGAAGACCTGCTCTCCGCGCTAAGTTTTGATCTAAGCCAAGTTCGGCAGCCATAATGCCAGTAAGATAACCGACTTCGACGGAATGATCTAAGACATTTTGGCCATAGGAAGTACGATATTTTAATTTGCCTAAGGTGGCGATCAAATCGCGATTCATGCGAATGATGCCAAGACGATTGACGGCCTCTTGCCCCGCTTTGAAGCAATCGTTCTCGACTTCTGATTTGCATTTGGCGGCAACCTCTTCAATACGTCCTGGTTGGATACGTCCGTCTTTCACTAAGATCTCCAAAGTGCGTTTGGCAATTTCTCTGCGGATTGGGTTAAAGCAAGACACGGTGATGACCTCTGGGGTATCATCAATGACTAAATCGACGCCTAGGGTTTGCTCTAACACACGAATGTTTCTGCCTTCGCGACCGATGATTCTCCCTTTCAATTCGTCATTGGGAAGGGAAATGACGGCGACGGAGCGTTCCGTGATAACATCTTGAGCGTATTTGTCGCAAGCCAAGGAAAGCAAGTTTCTGGCCTTTTCTTCGGCGGTGTCATGAGCTTCGTCTTCCGCGTTTTTGATGTACTGAGCGATTTCCATTTGCATCTTGCTTTCGACGCGTTTCATGATTTCGTCATGAGCTTCTTTCACTGACATGCCGGAGACTTTTTCTAATTCCCCAAGGATGCTGTCGATCTTTTCGTCGAGCTCTTTGCTCTTGCGATCGTTGTCGGCAATCTTTTTGTTTAACACTTCGTTTTTCTGATCGAGGGCGTTTTCTTTGGCCAAGAGAGCATTGTCTCTGGCGTCGATGGCGTCTTCTCTGGCGTCTAATTTGGATTGTTGAAGCTGAGCCTCTTGCTTCATCTGACGGATTTCATTTTGGGCTTGTTGCTTCATCTCAAATGTAGTCTGTTTGGCATCGATTTGAGCGTTTTTCGTGATGCGTTCTGCTTTGACTTCAGCATCGCGAAGGATTTGTTTGGACTCTTTGTCGGCGTTTTTTAATTTCCCTTTGTTCACAAAGGTTAAAACGAAGAAAACCGAGACGGCGCCGACTAATAAAGCAGCCACGCCAACGATAATCAACCACCACCAATCAAGTCCGGATTGTAATAAAACCATGATGTTTCAACTCCTTAAATTGGTCTGACTGAAAAACACGATCTCACCCATAAATCAGGCAAAAAGATTTGCTTCAGAAAATTCTATATGACAGGGGAAAACCCCTAATAAGGAAACTCCCAAAATCTATGGGCAGTACTTTTCAGTACTCCTACATTATAAGTTGAAAATCAAAATAAAGAAGAAC
>CADBIO010000012.1 GCA_902794835.1 uncultured Erysipelotrichaceae bacterium | reverse complement strand
GAGGCGCTGCGTTGCAAGTTATTAATGGCGCGTCTTCCTTCAGCGACAACATCCGGCAATTTGGAGAAATCATTATCAACAGAAACAATATGGGCAACATTTCTTGCCGCACTCGAACCAGAGCCCATGGCAATGGAGCAGTCCGCTTTTTTCAAAGCCAGAATATCATTTACCCCGTCACCTGTCATTGCGACTTTGTGTCCTTGAGCTTGCAAGGCGGCAATAATGGACGCTTTTTGTTCTGGCCTCACGCGGCCAAAGACAGAATATTGGCTCACGATTGAGGGAATCATATCGTCAGGGACGTCTTCCATCGAAATAAAATTCGCTGCATAAGGGACGCCCGCTTCGTTAGCGATTTCTGAAACCGTGACGGCATTGTCGCCAGAAATAATTTTGACTTGAACGCCATTTTCCACGAACCATTCGATGTTCTTCTTGGCGTCTGCTTTGATATGGTCAGATAAGGCAATCAAGCCCACGCAACGTAAATCAGTGGGGAGTTGTTCTCCTTTCAATGGCTTCTTCGAATGATATACGCCCAATACACGGAGTCCGCGCTTGGTTAGGGTTTGAATACGATTTTTGGCAATTCCTTCTGTTTTTCCCTTGATAAATTCAGGCGCTCCATAAACAAAGGTCCCTATTTTTTCATACATCCCAGCCGCATATTTCTTGCCGGAATCAAATGGCAAGGCAAGGGTTGGTTCTTTCACGTTTTGGGGGAATGCCGAACGTAAGCATCGGGCTGTCTGATTGTCATCGCCAGTCGCCACAACAATGGAGCATACGTATTTCTTGATCTCTTCTTCCGTGAAATCACCATAACAATAAACGTCTTTCACATTGAGCATTCCATCGGTAATCGTTCCCGTCTTATCGAAGCAAATGGTGTCCACCTTAGCTAACATTTCCACACAGTAAAGCTCTTGGACGTTCATCTTTTTTCTCGCTAAACGACCCACAGAGACCGCAAGGGCCATGGAGACGAGTAGATAAAGCCCTGCCGGAATCATGGCGATCATTGAACCAGACAAGGAAGGAATGAAGGCTTGATAAGAGGCGTAGTTTAAATTTCCTTCTGCCGTGGCACGGATCAACCAGGTGATTGTCATGATGGTGCCAATCAAAATAGCGAAAATCCCAGTGGTTAAGAAGATTCGTAAACAAGAAGATTTCAATTCGCTGTTAGGGCGACGGAATTGTTTTGCACTGGCTTGAATTCCCTCGGCGTAATTCGCGTTGGCGATGGCGGTTACGCGGACATACGCCTTGCCAGATTTAACATACGTGGCGCTTAAAATGGTGTCTCCGATATCTTTTTCAACGCGAATAGATTCTCCCGTTAATAAGGATTCATCCATCTCCACATGGCCCTTGATAATTTCCGCATCGGCACAAATTTGTTCTCCAGCGGTAACGACAACGACATCGTTTAAGACGATTTCGTCCACCCAGATTTCTTTTTCCACCCCATCACGCACCACCAACGCTTTTGGTTTGGTGACAAGCCTTAATTTATCCACGAGGTGGCGTGTATGAATGTCAGTGAATAGCCCAATGATCATGTTGGCCAAAACAGGAACCATGAAGAAATAATTTGTGACATTCATGCCTGCCACGATCATCAAGGCAACGATAATGAAATAAATGATGTTGAAGAAAGTGAAAACGTTATCGCAAACAATCTGCCAATAGGTCTTCGTAACGCTCTTTTTTTGTCGATTTCCAAACCCCGCCTTTCTTTGGGCCTCCGCTTGTTCAGAAGTCAGGCCGTTTTCTGGAGTGACCTCAATTTTTGGAGCGGATTTGATTAATTCGATCAATTCTTCTCTGCGTGTTGCCATCATTCACTCCTTAAACATTCTACTGGGTCTTTCTTTGCGCCCATTCTTGCCGGGATTAGACCAGAAAGGAACGCTAGAAGCGTTGCTAATAATAAAAGTATACCTGCATGGAGGGGATTCAAAGAAGCGATATGGTCTAAACCATTCCCTGGGTACATATGATCGACAAGGAAAGAAACCGGAAGATTTAAGATGATCGTCATCACGATGCCAATAATCCCCGCTACAAAGCCAATAATGACACATTCAGCCTCAAAAAGCCGACCCACGTCCTTTTTCCTTGCTCCACAAGCGCGCATAATGCCGATCTCTTTGGTTCGTTCAATGACAGACACATAAGTGATGATTGCCGTCATAATGGAAGAGACAACCAAAGAGATCGAGGCGAAAATTACCAAAACCACCGAAATGACGGAAATCAAAGTCCCTAAAGAAGAAGTAAAACTGGCCATGATGTCATTGTAATAAATCTTTCTGGATTCTGGCTGAGAATTGTTCCATTGATCTAACCTTGCCTTCAAAATGTCTTTCGTCGAAAGGGAAGCAGGGAAAATAAGGATCGAATTGATCAGAGAGTAAGATTGGAAATAAGCAACAAGATCCATGATGTTGAAATCCAAGTTCAAATCATTGTTTTCTATATCGAATGTCTCTTTCTCGTATTCGTTGGCATAAAAAGATGGCTGTTGGATGCGCTTGATGAATTCCGTCAGCATCGTTTCTCTTTCTTCTCCGGCGCTGGAGGTTAATTTGTCGATGAATTTACCGACCAGGTCCTCGCGGAAATCTTTCCCAATCAATTTCGCCGCGGAAAAATACCCTCCATAAGAAGGCACGATTCTCATCCCCGAAGAAACGTAACGAGGCTGTGTAAAGAAATATTCATATTTCATCGCATTGGCGATAGAAGAAACCAAATTGGTGGGAATCATAGAAGAATCGCTATGATTCAAAGAAGAAACAAGATTAGTCATTGCTTCACCCAGTTTCAACAACCCATCTTCAGAAGTCGGATTCCCTCCTTCATCTAGAGATTGTCCAAGATACCAACAATCGGCAGCGACATCTTGAATCGCGGCGCAATTCGTTTCCGTATCTTTGACGAATCGATCTTTTAATTCGGTAAGGTAGCCAATCGAGGCTGGCATTAAGTTGATGTAAGAATTTGCCGAAGGACGGAGGATGCCGACGATTTTCAATGTCATTGGTTCATATTTGGCGTCGTTGTTATATAGCAGCTCATATCCAGCCTGGTTATCGTCAACATCCTTATAACGATTGATGGTTCGCGTTGTTTTGGTTCCGCTGTAGGTAACCTTGCCGGTCCCAAAATCGTAATTTGGTTTGATATTTTCATAGGCGCTGACAGTCAAAGGATAGCCTGGTTCAGCAGTTGCTTCGTAGAATTTCGAAGGTACGTATGCCTTATATTCGTTATTCACGATATCTTCAAAGGAGATTTTCGCGGTTTTCGTATCGCCATCGGCAATGATGCCAAGATTCTTAAGGGTGTTTTTGGTGACTCGATTGTATCGATCGGTAATCAAAACCAATTCATCTTCCTTTGTGGGGAAACGGCCATAAATCACGTCATACATGCTAGAAAGGTTTTCTTCTTGCCCATAAAGTTCGTGAAAAATGCTTGTAGGCAGAGAAATGGCCACATCTAGGATGGATCCGGAGGCAGAAGCAGAAGAATATTGATTAATTTCCTTATACGTGGTCTCCCCTTCTGGGTCAGTGACTTTCTTTAATAGATTAAAATTCAAGCCTTGACGATTAATCAAAACAGATTGAGCCAGGCCTTCCTTCACCAACGGATTCAAAACATCTCGAATGTATTCGTCGGTGTAATAGTTGGTATGGGCAATGGACCTGGAAGTTGAAGCGTCATAAACGAAAACGTCTTGGTCGGCTGGATATTGGGTATAACCATCATTGACGTCATTAGAAGTATAGGCATAAGAAGTTTTGGCAATGGTGATGGGAACGGAAGAGGCGACAGAAGTCTCTACTGCGGAGACATAATTAGAAAAGCCATTGGTCACTGAAAGAACCAAAGCAACGCCAATTATGCCAATCGAGGAGGCGATTGAAGTGAGAATGGTCCTCGTTTTTTTGGTTCTGATGTTATTAAAAGAACTTTTAAACGCACTCATCAAACTCATGGACGTCTTTTGTTTGGTCAATTTCTCGCCTTCGGGAATTTGATGGGTTGGGGTGGGATTGCTATCTTCCACAATCAAACCATCCTTCATTCGAATGATTCGATCCGCATATTGGTTGGCCAATTCGGCATTGTGGGTCACCATGATGACCAAACGGTCCTGGCTCATTTTCTTTAAAATATCAAGAATTTGAATGGATGTGTTCGAATCCAAGGCACCCGTTGGCTCATCAGCAAGGATAATCTTTGGGTTGTTGACGATGGCTCTAGCAATCGCAATGCGCTGCATTTGGCCGCCGGAAAGCTGGTTTGGTTTCTTTTTTTCGCTACCTTCCAACCCTACCGCCCGAATGGCGTTTAAGGCCCTTTCCCATCTTTCCTTGCGCGGAACTCCGTTTAATAACAACGCCGTTTCCACATTGCTTAGAACGTTCATATGCTCAATCAGATTGTAATTTTGGAAAACGAATCCGACTTGCTCATTGCGGTAGGCGTCCCAATCGGGATCCTTGAAATGTTTGGTTGATTTTCCATCAATTAAAAGATCGCCTTCGGTGTAATGATCTAAACCACCGATAATATTAAGAGTGGTGGTTTTCCCACATCCAGAGGGCCCTAAAATCGCGACAAACCCTTTGTCTGCGAAAGAGACCGTAATATCGTGCAAGGCCGTAAAAGGCTTTTTATCGATGAGATAGTCTTTTTTGATGTGAATTAAATCGAGCATAATTCGTCTCTCAAATCGAGGCTATTCTAGCATAGAAAAAGTTAAGATAGGACCGAAAGATTTCGGCATAAATTTATACATCGTAAAAAATAGTCGACAATATCGAAGATTTTATGAATTCAAATTTCTTTTCTTTTGAAAGAAATCCTGGAGAAGGGCATCACATTCTTCCTTGCAAACGCCTGGAAAAACCAACGGCCTTTCGTGAAGTGAAGGAGTGTCGAAAACATAATAATGGGAAATCAACGCACCATCTCGTGGGTCACATGATGCAAAGACAACTTTGCTGATCCTCGATTGTAAAATGGCTCCTGCGCACATCAGACATGGTTCGAGGGTGACATAAAGAACGCAGCCATCTAAACGCCAATCGGCGAGGTACGTCTCTGCGTTTTTGATAGCTTCGATTTCGGCATGCGAACTGATGTCATGCTTTTTCTCGCGATGATTGTGCCCTCTGCCGATGATTTTGCCGTCCTTGACGATAATCGCCCCCACTGGCACTTCATCTTCAATATATGCCTTCTTTGCTTCTTCGAAGGCGATTTTCATGTAAGCTTCATCCGTCATAGGGAAATTATAAAAAGAAAACCACCGCACAGGAATTCCAAACTTATGGCTGCTACCTTCCGGTCCTGACCAGGTTCGTAAGGCCTTCCTCGCGATGGCACCATTATTATATCAATTTCCTTTTAGGAAAAAAGAAAAGAGTATTTTCGCTGTTTGTGCAAAAATATAAATAATGCCGGGAGAAAACTTATGAAACAGCCAAAATTTTTGAAGAAGTCGGACAAAATCATCATGATCGCGCCATCCTTTGGCGTTACCACGGAGCCTTATCTGACGCGTTATGAGGCGGCGTGCAAAAACCTAAAGAAGCAGGGGTTTGCTATTGAAGAAGGAATTAACGTCCATCGTGCTGAGGGGGTTGTTTCTAGTGCTTCCCCTAAACAACGCGCCGAGGAATTCATGAATGCTTATCAAAGTGACGCCTCCGCTATTTTCTCTGTGGGAGGAGGAGAACTCATGGATGAGATTCTCCCTTATGTTGATTTCGAAACAATCAAAACGCTTCCGGCAAAATGGTTCATGGGTTTTTCCGACAACACCCATTTAACCTATACCTTAACCACTTTATGCGATGTAATGACCATTTATGGTCCTAACGCTCCCTCTTATTTTGAGAAACCAATTCGCCTCAACCAACTTGACGCCTTAAGGATGTTGTCCGGGGAAAGAGATTTTGCTGGATATCCTAAATGGAATAAACCAAATTTCAGGAAAAAGCTGGATCCAAACGCCCCGAAAAAAGAGATCCCCCCACTCCGTCGTTTTCGTTACATTACCAAGAAAATCATTACCCCGTATCGATGGAATGAAAATGTTGAAGGGGTCTTGCTCGGTGGCTGTTTAGATTGTTTAATTACTTTGTGCGGTACAAGGTATGACCGTACCGAGGAATTTATCCAACGACACCCCGAGGGAATCATCTGGTACCTCGAGGCGTGCGATCTGAGCCCATTGGGGATCCGACGAGCGTTATTCCAACTGAAAGAAGCGGGTTGGTTTAGCAACGCCAAGGCATTCTTAATCGGCAGACCGCTTTGTTGGGATAAAACCGCATTTGGATTAGATCGTTTTGAAGCCGTAAAGGGGGTTTTAGGCGAAATGAACGTTCCTATCCTGTTTGACATCGATCTTGGGCATTACGCTCCGGCGTTACCCATGAAAAACGGTGCACATGTCATCGTTTCTTACAATGGAGAAAATATCCATTTCAATTATCAGGAGTAATTTTTATGAAAAAAGCTTTACGGATTGTTAGCATCGTCTACATTCCACTTCTCATCATTTCGATCTTGTTAGGCATCGGCTTCGGGGCATTCATGATCTACGCCGCCGGAGACCCAAACGTCCAATCCCAGATTATGGACAGCCTGCAACAAGCTAATGGTTCTACCACCATTACCACACAGCAATTGGTTGCCGTTTTAACAACCTATGGTGTCCTTCTTATCGTCTTTTCGGTTTTGACAATCGTCGCCTTGGTCGCTGACATCCTCTTATTCCTTCATATCAAAAAAGAAGACGCTTCTTATTCAAAGTCTTCCTGGATTGCCCTTGGTGTGGTTGCTTTCCTCTTTGGTGCCGTCGCTTCTGGCGTTCTCGGTATTGTCTATGGCGCGCTTCTTAAAAATTCCCCCAATGGCACAATCCCAGAAGAAAAGTCTTTAGAAAGTGAAAAGCAAGCAAACCCATCCGACTACGACGCCCCCGATCATTTAGAATAATCAAAAGAAAAAAGGCTCGGAATCAAGTGATCTTCCCAATTCCCCTGGATATCCAGCGAAGTATGATCACCGACAATCTGAGCCTTTTCTTTATGTCTTGTTATTTCTTAATTGGTTTTAAGACGGAGATGCCACCCATAAATGGACGAAGCACTTCTGGAATTATAACCGAGCCATCCGCTTGTTGATTTTGCTCCAAAAGGGCAGGATAGACACGAGAGGTGGCGAGGCCAGAACCATTAAGCGTGTGGCAGAAATGCATCTTACCATCGTTACCGCGATAACGGATCATGCCACGACGGGCCTGATAATCTCTAGCGTTAGAAACAGAAGAAACCTCTTTGAAAATGCCCATCGATGGAATCCAGACTTCGATATCGTAAGTTCTAGCCATCGAATGAGAACAATCCCCAGCGGCAAGTTTGTCTAATTGATAGCAAAGTCCAAGGCCCTCGATTAAACGTTGGGCTTTTTTGACGAGTTCTTCAAATGCGGCATCAGAACCATCGTCAGTCGTATATTGAACCATTTCGACTTTATCGAATTGATAGCCGCGAATCATACCTCTTTCTTCCGTGCGGTAAGAACCAGCTTCCCTACGATAGCAAGGGGTATAAGCAAAATATTTCTTCGGTAATTCGTCTTCCGTAAGGACTTCGTCACGGTGGAAATTCACCAATGCGGTTTCAGCAGTCGGCAGGATGAATTTCTTTGGTTCAGAGCCTTCAAGCCAGAAAACTTCGTTTTTGAATTTTGGGAATTGCCCAGCGGTAAAGCCAGATTGTTCATTCAATAAATGCGGAGGAAGAATCATGGTGTAACCATCAGCAAGATGGGTAGAGATGAAATAATTAAGCAAAGCCCATTCCAATTGAGCGCCTAAGCCAGTGTAAATCCAAGTCCCCGAGCCAGAAATCTTCGCAGCTCTCTTATAATCGATCAAACCAAGGGATTCTGCTAATTCGACATGGTCTTTCGGTTGAAAACCCTCGAAGGTCGGTTTTTTGCCCCAAGAATAGATTGGAGTGTTGTTTTCTTTGCCACCGGCAACCAAGTCAGGGTCTGGGAGATTTGGTAGAACCTCGATTTGGCTTTGAATCTCCGTTTCGGTGTTTTTGAGTTCTGCCTCAGCATCTTTATTTTCGGCTGCTAAGCGTTTCACTTCAGCGAAAATCGCCTGCACGTCCCCTCCCTCTTTCTTCACTTGAGGTACAGATTTAGATAATTTGTTTTGCTGGGCTTTGTTATCTTCGACTTTCTTGGTCAATTCTCTTCTTTTTTGAAATAAAGCGAGCAATGGGCTCGGGTCGAAATCCCAGAGCTTCTTGGCTAAAGCTTCTTTGACATATTCAGGCTTAGTTTCAATTAATTTTGGGTCAATCATGGTTGCCCTCCTTTTGAATTAATGAACGATACAGTGTTTTCAGAGCGTTTCCTAGCATAGTTAGGTTATTCTCTTGGGCCACTTTATACCCCTCCATTATAGTCGCCTCAGGCGAAGATGGCGTGAACGTTGGAATGCGTTTTGCGGCTTCTTCGATGGAAGCGTACTGGATAAATGATTTGCTGGCGGCAAGGAAGGTTTCATGAAGTCCCTTTTCGCCAATATAGAAGATTTGTGTCTTAGCGGCCATCGCCTCTAAGCAAACCAACGACTCCATGGTCGAAGATTCAAAGACAATATGGCCTAGCGCGCCTTTCATTGCTGAACGGTAAATGTCATCCGGCACGACAGGCAAGAATGTCAAATTCTTAGGGTTGTGTTTGTTCAATTTCGATAACGCCTTGGCTCGTTGCCCATAATCGCCCCCGATATTGAAGAAACGATAAGAGGGCAGCGCGATTGCTAGTGAGCGAAGGCTTTCCAATGTCTTCTTGTCTGCATAATTGCCAGCGACAAGGAAGTACTTCGTATCAGCGCTGAAACGCTCATAACGGGCGAATATTTTTTCTGATAAAGGATCGATGGTGTCGAAACGGATTGGGTTGACTCCGGGAGTTAACACTTCAATATGTTTCCCCAAGATCTCATTGACGATCAATGACTTGGTATATTCCGAAGGGGTTAATACCATATCGGCTAGTTCGATGATTTTCTTCCCTTTGCTGGTTAAGGACAATTCTCCCGAAAGAGAGCGTGTCATAAACGAAGCGTAAGGATCTTGTTCAGAATAAAGCGCGCTGACAACGAGAGGGATGCCTTCTTCTTTGGCCGCTTTCGCCAACGCTTCATCAGTAGGTGAGATGATGTGGCAGACGTCAGGCAAAGCGTAAAGAGAATCTACCCAGGCGATGTTATTTAGCTCCAGGGCCCCTTTGATGTTTTTCCGAAGACGTGCGCCTTCGTAAATGTCATGTTTAGGCCCCGGGGCAAAATGAACTAAGACTTTCATTTTACTTATTCAACGTCATCTGGCGTTGGGTTTGGCTCGTTGCTGTTATCCCCTTCTTCGACGTCATCTGGCGTAGGATTAGAAACAGAAGTTTCGCGTTCTTCTTCTGATAAGAGAGATGGGTTGATTTCATCATCCTCAACCACCTCATCCTCAGCATCTTCGTCGATGTGTGGAACGATAGCCAAAGAGGCGACGCGGTTGCCTGGATCAAGGGCGATGATTTTCACGCCAACGGTATTTCTGCCGGCGATGTGAATTTGTGAAAGCGGAGTGCGAATGACAATGCCTTTGTTGGTGATGACCATCAAATCTTCATCGCCATTCACGGCACGCATGGCAGTCAAACCGCCGTTTTTGCCATTCATCTTCAAAGAGAAGACACCTTTGGCACCTCTGGAGGTGAGACGATAACCATCATAATGGGTGGTAGAACCATCTTCATTGACGACATCTGTATCAGCACAATAGGAGAGTTTGCCGAATCCATTGGCGCTTAAGACAAGGATAAGCTTGCCTTCCATCGAACCTGTGACATCAACAAGGTGCGAACCATCTTTGAGGTTCATGCCGGTGACGCCGGCGGCAGTTCTACCCATCGCACGGACTTCTTCTTCGTGGAAAGAGCAGACTTTGCCATTGCTGGAGGCAAGGGAGATGATGTCGTTGCCGTGAGTTCGCTTAACGTCAAGCAATTCATCGCCTTCTTTCAAAGTGATGGCTCTCTTACCGTTAGAATGGATGGAAGCGAATTCCGTGAGTTTGGTTCTCTTGACGACGCCATTGACGGTCGTGAAGAAGAGGTAATCGCTTTCTGGATAATCGTCGCAAGGAACGATAGCCACAATTTTTTCGTCTTGAGCAAGGTTAAGTAAATTAACCGCTGGGATGCCTTTGGAATTTCTTTCTCCGTCAGGAATCATGTAGCCACGGAGACGATAGACAAAGCCAAGGCTCGAGAAGAACATGATATCCGTGTGGGTTTTGGTATGAAGCATCAATTGAACCAAATCTCCGGCTGTCGTAGTGATGCCTTTTACGCCACGTCCCCCTCTATTTTGAGTGCGGAAGGTGTTGTCAGACATTCTCTTGACGTAGCCTTTTTTGGTTAAAACGACAAGGATGTTCTCTTGGGGAAGCAAATCTTCGTTGTCGATGTTGGCCGCTTCATTGGAGATTTCCGTGAGACGGTCATCACCGAATTTGTTTTTAACTTCGGTGAGTTCATCGATCATCATCGCCAAGATGTTCTCACGGTCGGAGAGCAACCAGTTGTAATGTTCGATGTTTTTGGTCAATTCGTGGTGTTCGTTTTGCAACTTCTCTTGTTCGAGGCCTTCTAATCTACGAAGCGTCATCGCTAAGATGGCATCCGTTTGAGGTTTCGATAAGCCAAAAGCCTCATTCAATTTGGCTGCCGATTCTTCATCGGTTTTCGACCCACGGATGATATGGATGACTTCATCGATGTTGTCATGGGCAAGAATCAAGCCAGTAACAATATGATCACGATCGGTGTCTCTCTTCAGCAAGAATTTGGTTCTTCTGGTCAAAACCTCCATTTGATGATCGATATAGGCTTGAATCATTGGGACGATGCCTAAAATCTTTGGCTCGCCTCCAACCAAACAAAGATTGATGACGCCATAAGAGATTTGTAATTGGGTGTGTTTCAAAAGGTTGTTGGCAACCACTTCAGGAATCGCATCGCGACGGACTTCAATGACGACACGCACCCCTTCTTTTGAAGATTCATCACGGATATCGGTAATGCCGTCGATGACTTTGTCGCGAACGAGGCTGGCCATATTTTCAATCATGGCGGCTTTGTTCACTTGATATGGAATTTCGGTCACGATGATCGAAGCTTTGCCGGAAGCGTTTTCTTCCACGTGATATTTAGAACGAATGGCAACCGATCCCGTGCCTGTCGTGAAATAATCTAAAATGCCTTGTCTGCCAAGAATGACACCACCCGTTGGGAAATCAGGACCATAGATGTAATTCTGCATCAACTCCAATGGGGTGATTTCTGGATTACGGGCAACGGCAATGGTTGCGTTAATCGCTTCCGTGAGGTTGTGCGTTGGCATGTTGGTTGCCATACCAACGGCAATCCCTTCAGAACCATTAACGAGCAAGTTTGGGAAACGGGCCGGGAGAACAGCAGGTTCTCTTTCCGTGCCATCATAGTTATCCATGAAGTCGACGGTGTCTTTATCTAAGTCGCGGATCATTTCCACCGCGAGTTTTGTCATACGGGCTTCCGTATAACGCATAGCCGCGGCTTCATCGCCATCGACATCACCGAAGTTACCATGGCCATCGACGAGACAATATCTCATCGCAAATGGCTGCGCCATACGAACAAGCGTTCCATACAAAGCGGCGTCGCCGTGAGGGTGATATTTACCCATGACGTCACCAACAATACGCGCAGATTTCTTATAAGGTTTCCCTGGCTGCATGCCTGATTCGTTCATGCCAAAGATGATACGTCTTTGGACCGGTTTCAAGCCGTCGCGAACATCTGGGATGGCACGACTTTCGATAACCGACATGGAATAGCTAAGGAATGCGGTTTGGACTTCGTCGGTGATTTCTCTGTCAATTAAGCCAGGGACAATACCAGCAACGGCCCCTTCATCGACGTCGGATTCTTCAGCGACGTCTTCGATTTTCTTTTCTTCTTCTGCCATATGCTTCTCCTTTCATCAAATATCAAGGTTCTTGACGAACTTAGCGTTCTTGGAAATGAATTCCTTACGTGGCAAGACATCGTCACCCATCAAATCGGTGAACGCCTTATCGGCAAGGGTCGCATCATCGATGGTGATACGGATCATCTTTCTGGCTGCTGGGTCCATGGTGGTTTCCCAAAGTTGTTGGGCATCCATCTCACCAAGACCTTTATAACGCTGGAATGGGTAGCCTGGTTTGAGTTTTAAGGCTTTCTTGAGTTGCTCAAGTTGGTCGTCATTGTAAGCGTAATATGCTTGACCTTTGTAATCGATCTTGTAAAGCGGAGGTTGTGCGATATAAACAAAGCCACCATCGATCAAAGGTTTCATGAAACGATAGAAGAAGGTCAACAACAAAATACGGATGTGATCGCCGTCGACGTCAGCATCGGTCATGATGACAATTTTGTGATAACGAATCTTGGAGACATCGAAATTTTCGCGGATGCCAGCGCCGATAGCCGTAATCATGTTACCGATTTCGGCGTTTTTGAAGATACGTTCCTCATTGGCTTTCTCAACATTAAGGATTTTACCTCTTAATGGGAGAATGGCTTGGGTACGTCTATCACGACCCGTCTTAGCAGAACCGCCTGCGGAGTTACCCTCAACAATGTAAAGCTCACATTCAGCTGGGTCTTTGGAAGAGCAATCGGCAAGCTTGCCTGGCAAGGTTGTGATGCCTAAAGCGCTCTTACGGGTGGATTCTCTCGCCTTTTGAGCAGCCATACGGCCACTGGCGGCAAGTCTAACTTTCTCTACGATAAGTTTGGCTTGATCAGGGTTTTCTAAGAGATATTCCTGTAAATAAGAGCCAACGATCGTGGAAACAATCTTACGAACCTCGGAATTACCCAATTTGGTCTTCGTCTGACCTTCGTATTGTGGGTTCGGATGTTTCACTGAGATAACGCAAGTAAGGCCTTCACGGCAGTCATCGGTCGTGAAATTGGAGGATTTTTCATCGAGAAGTTTTGCCTTACGAGCATAATCGTTGATGATTCGGTTCAAAGCGAGGTTAAACCCTTCGACGTGGGTTCCGCCTTCTTTGGTGGAAATGTTGTTACAGAAGGAATAGACGCCGTCGTTGTTGTAATAGTCAGTCCATTGCAAAGCGATTTCAGCGTAGATTCTTTCTTTGGTGCCATCAAGCAAGGTCACTTCTTCTGCGCCCTGGGCATAAAGGACGTCTTTATTAATTGGGGTCTTGCCAGCATTGATGAAAGAAACGTATTCACGGATACCACCATCGTAATAGAACGTTTCCGTGATTGGGGTTTCTGGGCGATTGTCAGTAAGAGAAATTCTAACGCCGCCATTCAAGAAAGCCATCTGACGGAGATGGTTTTTGATGGTGTCGAAATTATAGACCGTCGTCTCCGTGAAAATCTCTGGGTCTGGTTTGAAATGGACGGTCGTGCCATGTTCTTCCGGTCCGCATTCGCCGATTTTCTTCAAATGATCGACGATACGCCCACCATCGACGAATTTCACGTAATAGACGCCACCATCTTTGCGGACGGTGACTTCGCACAAAACAGATAGAGCGTTAACAACAGAGGCACCGACGCCATGTAAACCGCCGGAAACCTTATAGCCTCCGCCTTCGCCGAATTTGCCGCCGGCGTGGAGGATGGTATAAGCCGTCTCAACGCCAGAGAGTCCCGATTTGGCGACGATATCGACAGGAATGCCACGGCCGTTATCGGAAACGCTGATGGAGTTGTCCGACTCAATGGTCACTTCGATATGGTCACAATAGCCGGCCAACGATTCATCGATGGCGTTATCGACAATTTCCCAAACCAAGTGATGCAAGCCAGCGCTCGCCGTCGTCGCGATATACATACCCGGACGTTTTCTAACCGCTTCAAGTCCTTCGAGAACTTGAATGTTTTCCGCGGTGTATTTCTCGTCCGCTTTCTCAATTCCCCTTTCATCGGTGACATCTTCGATCTTGTATTGGAATTTGTCTTGTTCCTCCAAAGATGCCGCTGAGACGCCGGTTTGTTCGGCCGCCTCTAAAAGAGCTTCTCTCTCCCTCTCCGCCGCTGATTTCTCAGGCGTGAGGTTGACGGTCTCTGCTTTTTTCTCATCCGCCATGTTATTTCCTCCTTGTGGCAATGTTTTGGGAGACATCAATGTAAGTACCTCCCTCTATCGAAACCTCGGCGCTGGTGACGAATACCTGGCCAAGGCTCTTGATTAGGTTTGTCAGACGTTCCGCGTGGATGGCATCTAATTCGCTATAGACATCATCCAAAACGGTAATCGGCTTTCTGCCTCCGTCTTCAATCAAGAAGAACGGAGTCAATTTAAGGGCGATTGCGGCAAGTCGATTTTCTCCTTGCGATCCATAGAGGGAAATATCTTTCCCATCCAGCATCAGAGAGAAATCTTCTCGGTGTACGCCAACGGAAGTCGTTTTATGGAAGAGGTCACTCTCCAACGATCTTTCGTACGCCTTTTTGGCTGCGGGTTTGAATTCGGCGCTTCGAATGAACGGCTTGTAAACGAGGAGAACCGTCCTAGATTGGCCATAGAGCGCGCTGGCGAGTTTCGAGAGGATTTTATTCAATCCCTCAAGGTAAACGCTGCGATAATGCGCAATAGGCTCCGAAACGTCGATCATTTGGTCCGTCAGAACTTCGAGATAAGTCCTGTCAGGGTTAATATTCTTCATGGCCGCGTTTCTTTCTTGAAGCAATTTGTTGTATTTCCCGATAAGAGAGAAATAATCAGGGGATTGCTTTGAGAGAGAAATGTCCAAGAAGTTTCTCCTGGAGGAAGGGGAATCTTTGAAGATATTCACATCCTCCGGTGAGAAGAGGGCTACATTCACGATTTTCGATAATTCGCTGAGGCGACGAATCGGTTTTCCATTCAAACTGATTTTCTTGCCTTGTGAAGTAATCTGAATTTCGATTCTTCGATGAAGCTCTCCCTCGCGTACGTCCGCGCGTATTAGAGCAAAACTAGAACCCTGGCGGATCAGCGCCCGGGTCTCATTCGTCCTCCATGACTTGCACAACGACAAGAAATAGATGGCTTCAACGATATTCGTTTTTCCACTTCCGTTTTTCCCCGTGACGATGTTGGCCTTTTCGTCAAAGTCCAAATCAATCGAAGGATAATTACGGAAATTTCGTAGCTCCAGATGGGTAACGATCATTGATTTACAATGACAATGGTCAAACCAGGAATCTCGATTTTGTCGCCCACTCGGAGTTTTCTTCCCCTGCGGTTTTCTTCTTCGCCGTTGACGAGCGCCTTCGTTGTAGCGAGATAGATCTTCGCTTCTCCTCCTTCGAAAATGACGTCAGCGAGTTTGAGAAGTTGACCCAAGGTGATGTAATCCGTGTGGATGGCGATTTCTTTGATTTGGTTAGACATTGTGCTCTTACCCTGTCATTTATTTTATTACTTAGTAATAATAAATGAAAGAGAAAAGAGGTAAAAAGTGCCCTAATTTGAAAACTTTCGGTTCGATACGTATGTTTATCGTCTAAAACGGCGTTTTTTCGTCTAAGGCCCCTTTAAACAACTTTAAAGGAAAAGAAAAGCACGGTCTTACAGCCGTGCCTTGCGTTGCTTTATTTAGCGGGTTCTCATCGGGGTGATCAATTCCACCACGGAATCGTCGTTTGGATTTACGATGACAAATGGTTTCATTTCACCGATGAATTTCAATTCCACGTCATCCGAGACCAACGCTTTAACGGCTTGCGTGACAAAGAGGGCGTTAAAAGCGACTTCCAATCTTTCTCCCTGGTATTGAACGGCGGTGAGCGTCTCAGCCCCACTGCCGGTCTGATCGGAAGAAGAAGACACCTCGATTCCGTCGGAGGTCATTTCGAGTTTCACCACAGCGGCGCGATCGGTTGCTAAGACAGAAACACGGTCAATGGCGTTTAAAAGCGCGGACGCAGAAACGCTTAAGCGGTAATTGAAATTGGTCGGGATGATCGCGTTGGAAACCGGATAGTCTCCACCGATCAAACGGCTTTTCACGACAGTGTTGCCAAAGCTGAAAATAACCTTGGTTTCACTCGCAGCAATTTCCACTTCGATATTGTTTTCAAACAAACGAACGACCTCGGAGAGGGTTCTGGCCGGAATATTGGCGGAAAAGCGAATCGATGGATCGATTTCCACGGATTTCCTTGAAAGTCTCGCAGAATCTGTTGCCGTGGCGGTGAGTTTGCCGCCTTCTCCGCGTAAATTGATGGCGGTTAAGATTGGACGGGTGTTTTTATCTAACGCCGCAAAGGCGGTCATTTCGACAAGTTTCGCCAGATCGGCGCATGAGACATTAAAGATATTTCCGCCTTTTTCCAAATCGATGTCCGGATATTCTTCCGCGGATTGGCAATTAAGCTGATAATTGGTATTCCCGTCATCCACTTTAGCAACTCTATCGTCGATGACTTCCAAAGAGATTTCTTCGCCTTCCATCTTCCTCACCACTTCGGTCAAAAGATGGGCGTTAATGAGGGTGACACCTAAGGTGTAGTTTCTAATAATCTCTTTCTCTTCGTTCGCTAATGGAATGACGGTCCAGATGGCGATGTCGTCATTGTTGGCTGTGATTTCAAGGCCAAGAGAAGACATTTCGAGTTTAAAGCCTAGAAGCATTGGATTGGCATTTTTGCTACCGACGGCGTGAGAAGCGATTAACAAGCCTTTTAGGAATTCGTTTTTATTAATGGTGAAACGCATATATATTTCTCCCTTTGTTTTTAATTAAATTTTTGTATTAATAATAAGGTGGTGTGGAAATTGTGGAAAACTCCATTTGTTGAACATCACAATTGTACCATTGAAGTCATTTGGAGACATTTATTTTCTTCGTGTTTATTATGCTTTTAGTCTTCCGCGGAGTTCCTCGACCGCCTTTTTCAAAGACTCGTCAGTTTTCAACGATTTCTCCACTTTGTTTACACCATTCATCACCGTCGCGTGGTCTTTGCCCCCAAACGTCTTGCCGATTTTGGTAAACGGGATGTCTAGTAAGATCCGGATAAGGTACATTGAAATGTGCCTGGCCATGGCGATTTGACTGGTACGGATATTTCCAACGATTTGATAAGGAGCCAGGTTATAATAATCCGCCACAGTGTCGATGATTTTTTGCTCAGAAAGCCTTTCTTCGTCCTCTTTGATGTTTACCAAACCAGACACAGACCTCATTGCTGTCTTTAAATCGATGTGTTTTGTTGGCTGAATGTTGATGGTGTAGAAGAGAAGGCGATCGAAGGCCCCCTCTAATTCACGAACATTTTTGCCGAATCTTCCTGCCAAGAAAGATAAGGCGTCTTCGTCAAAATCGTTGACATCCAAGCCGTTGGCTTCGATTCGCATCCGCAAGATGTTTTCGCAAGTTTCTTTCTCTGGGACGTTGATAGAAAGCGGCAAACCCTGAATGAAACGCGATTTCAAACGATCGTCTAGCCCATTTAATTTCGACGGATGTTGATCAGAGGTTAGAACGATTTGCTTTCCGGCGGAATAAAAATTGTTATAGATCGAGAAAAAAGTCTCTTCGGTGTTCTTTTTATTGGAGAGGAATTGGACATCGTCGACCAACAACATATCGACGGAGGATTTAAACCAATCCACGATAGACGCCCCCTCTCTATCCCCTTTGACATATTTGATGTATTCATCCAAGAATTCTTGGGCGTGGACATATAAGACCCTCAATTTCGGGAACCTTTCTTTTGCCGCATTGCCGATGGCGTGCAAAAGGTGGGTTTTCCCCAAGCCGGAATCCCCATATATAAGAATAGGATTATAAAGTTTCCCTGGATTTTGAGAGGCCATCAGAGAAGCTTGATAAGCTTCGCGATTGGAAGGTCCGACAACGAAATTTTTGAAAGTGTAACTCGGATTGAGAATCGAGTCCGAGAAATATTGCGGCTTTTGCACCTCTTTAGGGGACGTTTTTTGAGATTTGATTTCGTCTTTCGTGACGAATCTAGTGGTGAAATTAGATTCTGTGGCTCCAACGACAACTCGATCGATCAAATCTTTGTACTTCGACGATAAGACAGTGACAGCGACGGGGGAATTGACCACGATGATCATCTCGCCACCTTCGATCGAATCGATATAAGAATCGCTAAGGAAGGTGTCAAAGACCATATTGTCATCCATCTCGTTTTTGATTTTCGGAAGAATTCTAGCCCATAATTGGACGATTTCTGATATGCTTTCGTTCATAATTTTTTACCGACGTAATTTTAGGCTTTTTGTGAATAAATATCACTGAAAATAAAGGCAAAATTGTTTTTTCCACAATCGAAAATCAAAAATCGGTCGATTTTGACGATTTTTCCCGTTATCAACAAAATCAAAAATGTGGAAAACTTGTGGAAAACTTTTAAAGAATTTATCGTTGTGGAAAAATGCTTTTTTGGACAAAGAATTCACAAATTATTAAATTCTAAAATGACGGCCCAGTCTTGCTTTCATCCATCATTCCACCATTTCCACATCAGCTTTTTACATAGGGTGTTAATATTTTTTTGCAAACGTCTTGACATGTTGAAAATCTTTTTTTTGAACACATTTTTGTGGAAAAAACGATAATTTCGAATGTTTTTGTCTTCTCGCCTTTAAAACCTCGATAAAGTTGGGTTGACGACCCTTTTTTATTCAATGAAGGCTTGGAAACGCCAAAACAACAAGTTGTTTCTTATTGTTTTAAGTCCCTTAAATACTTATAATCTTTTCGCACGCAAGTGAACCTCGGAGGAATGAAACATGGAAGTTAAGACTTATCAACCATCCAAAATCAAGCACGCCCACAAAGCTGGGTTCCGTGCCAGAATGGCCACCCCAAATGGCCGCAACGTCCTCGCTCGTCGTAGAGCAAAGGGCAGAAAGAAAATTGCCGACTAATCCCAAGCTTAGGGGGTTTTTCGTGTTTGTAGGTAACCGATGAAACGAATTAATCGTGTATTAAAATATCGAGAATTCAGTGAGATCATTAACAACACCCCGGTTATCAAATCAAAACACTTCGTCATCCATTTCCGAAAGAATCAATTTGGTTTTAGTCGCATCGGCATCAGTGTTTCTAAACGCAATGGTCATGCCGTTAAGCGAAACAAAATCCGTCGCCAGATTAGAGCGATGATCGCATCCGATTATGATTTAAGCAAATCTTTTGATTTGATCATCATCGTCAGGACGAATTATGAAACTGAATTGTTCTCCGAAGAAAAATCTGAGCTTATCGCAAGCTTAGCGAAAATTGGAGTACAACCTTGAAAAAATCAACGAAAGCAAAAATCTTCGGGGGCTTAGTGGCCATCTTTGGCGCTGCGCTACTTTCAAGCTGTATCGGTAATTTCTGCTCTGAAGTCGATCAAGCGCATATCGCTTATCCTTATGAGCAAGGCGTTACCGTCTATTGCAAAGAAGAGGAGATCCCTGAAGAATACAAAGTGGACAACGGAAACGCTGATTATCCACTTAGCTGGCAACCGTACGCCAGCGAAGGCAATACGGCTCTTTGGGCATATATTCCCGTTAATACGGCTGGTTTATTTACGGCTAAAAAAGCTGATTATTTGTCTAATACCATCCTTACCAGTGCCAAAACTAATCTTATCAAAGCTCCAAGCTATGCCTATTGGAAGAGAGTGGATGAAATCGTTTTAGAAAACGCCATCACATTATCAGCTAAGGCGTCTTTGCTCGAAGAAAACCCTGACTCTTTGCCAACCACGGAGCAAATCAATGCCAAAGCTAAGACAATGAAGGCGAGCATCACCTCTACTGAAGTCAATCCTTTTGATCAACCGGATTGCATCGGAAACGAGGAAGGCGTTAAACCGAACTACGATTCCGTTTTGAGAAACTACGGTTATTGGAAATTTGATGGCCAAAACGAAAACGGAGGCCACGTCCTTTATGGCAACTGGAGCGCCATGAACGAACAAATCAAAAAAGAATTCGATGCCGCGGGATATGACGGAAGCGCCTTGATCCCAAACCGCGATTTTACGACTTTCTATAAACAATATATCACCAACAAATACAGCGCCGTCCGCACTTGTATCGCAACTCGTTCTAGAGCGGAAGGCTATGGCCATTATGGCAATTCCAGCAACTGGTCCGTCCAGATTCAAACTACCGACTGGGGCAGAGCGTGGAGCAAAGGCTTATTCGAGGGATTAATCGTTTACCCGGTTGCCTGCCTAGTTGACGCCTTGTCGTTCAGCCTGGATCCAAATTTGTCTGGTGTCGGTCAGATTGGCGCTTTGATCATCACCACCATCATCGTCCGTTTGATTCTTATGGCTTTAACTTTTAAAGGCACCATGGATCAGCAAAAGACTCAAGCGCTGCAGCCACAGATAGCGAAAATTCAAGCGAAATATCCAAATTCCAAAGAAAACAAGGCTCAAGCCGCAAGAATGCAGCAAGAGACTATGGCTCTTTACAAGAGAAATAAAATCAGCATGGCGTCTACCTTTATCGTTTTGTTGATTCAATTCCCGGTATTCATCTCGGTTTGGGGTGCCTTACAAGGCAGCGCCATCCTTTCGACGGGCGAAATCTTGAACCTCAGACTTTCGGACTCCATTTCTTCCGTTCTTACCAATTTCTCTGGCGCTTGGTACACCAACGCTACGGGATGGTGGACGGCTGCTGTGCTCTTCCTTTTGATGTCAGGTTTGCAATTCTGCGCTGTGAAACTTCCTCAATGGATCAATAAGGCGCAGCTCAAAAAACAAGCAAAACTCACCGCCAATCCAGCGCAAGACGATAATAGCCGCCGTATGAAGTGGATTACTTATGGTATGTTGATCTTCACCATTATCATGGGCTTTGCCCTTCCAGCCGCTATGGGCGTCTATTGGGCTATCGGTGCGATTTTGAGCATGGCACAGACCTTAATCATGCAACTTATCGTCAAAAAACGTTTGCTGAAAAAACAAACTAGGAGATAAACACGATGAAACAATTCACTGCAAAAACGGTTGAAGAAGCCGTTTCCGCCGCAAGCAAAGACTTGGGCATTGATGCTGAAAAACTCCTCTATAAAGTAGTAGAAGAAAAGAAAGGCCTTTTCCACAAATCCGCGACGATCGAAGTGTCGACCGTTGAAGATGCTGCCGAATTCGCCCAAGAATATCTCCGCACTGCTCTCGGGGGAATGGGGATTGAGATCACAACCTCCGCTACGATTGAAGAGGATATCATTCACGTCACCATCAATTCTGAAAGAAATCCAATCTTAATTGGCAAAGGGGGAAGAACCCTGCAGGCTTTGAATGAATTAGACCGCCTTGCCGTCTCTAACAAATTCAGACATAGATACAGACTTCTTCTCGATGTTGGTGGCTATAAGGAAGACAAATATTCTCATATCACTTATATCGCCAAAAAAACAGCACACGAGGTGCTTCGTTCTAAAGTCGATGTTCAATTGACTCCAATGACGCCAGATGAAAGAAGAGTCGTTCACAACACCTTAAACGGTTGGGAACACATTAAGACTGAATCTGCCGGCGAAGGTCGGGAAAGAGCCGTCGTCATCAAATACGTTGATTAATTGAAGAAATTGAGGGGTGTTGCTTCCTGCAACATCCCTTTTTATGTCTCTTTCTTCTAAATGAAGAAACAAGTAGGTTATAATCGTTTATATGAGTAACGTCATTATCGCCTTAGCCACTCCGCCATTAAAGTCAGCACTCGCTATGATTCGTTTATCTGGCGAAGGTGTTTTCGAAATGACGGATACCTTATTTAGCAAAAAAGTTTCAGAAACAAAGCAACGTACCATCTATTTTGGGACCATTCGCGATGAGGGGGAAGACATCGACCAAGTTTGTCTTTATGCCTACAAAGGCCCTAATACGATGACAGGAGAGGATGTTGTGGAAATCTCTTGCCACGGCTCGATGGTGATTGTGAATCAAATCGTTGAAGCATATTTGAAGCGAGGAGCCACTTATGCAACACGCGGCGAATTTTCCTCGCGTGCGTTCTTTAATGGGAAAATGGACCTGATTGAAGCGGAATCCGTAAACGATATGATCAACGCCCGCACCAAGGAAGCGAAGAACGTCTCTTTGATGTCTTTGGAGGGCAAAACGTCAAAATTGGTCGCTCCTTTAAAGAAAAAAATCGCTGATCTCCTTTCTTTGGTTGAGGTGAATATCGACTACCCAGAATATACCGACATCGAAGAGGTGAACAAAGAGACCATTTCTTGTGCGGTGGATGAAATTCATAAGATGTTGGCAACATTAATCAAATCGGGCCGAGAGGGAAAGATCATCAAAGATGGTGTTAAAGTTGCCATTGTCGGTGAGCCTAATGTCGGCAAGTCTTCTTTGTTAAATGCCTTGCTTAAGGAAGAAAAAGCGATTGTCTCCCCGATTCCTGGCACCACCCGCGATGTCGTTGAAGGCGATATTAATTTAAGAGGGGTTGAATTTCATTTGCTAGATACCGCAGGAATTCATGAATCTACCGATTTTATCGAATCCCAGGGCATTGAGCGTAGTGAAAAAATGATGGCTCAAGCCGATATGATCATTTTGGTGGTTGACGGCTCGAAAGGACTTAGCGAATTCGATCAAAAAATTATTTCGTCCGTCGAAAACCAAATTCTCATCACCGTTTATAACAAAGCTGACTTGATTACCGAAAAGAACGAGGGCGTGCTTTATATTTCCGCCTTAAAACAAAATATTCAGCCTTTGTTGGAACGAATGTTTGATTCTCTTGGCATTTCGGGAGAAGAGTCCTTTGCCACCCCATCTTTGAATAGCGCCCGTCAACTTGGCCTTCTAAAACGAATTGACGAAGTTCTTCTCAAAGCAAAAAAGGACGCCAATAATGATCTTCCTATCGATTTGATTTCCGTGAATCTTCAAGCGGCCTATAATTTGGCCCGAGAATTGCTTGGCGAGGGCGTGACGATGGATTTAACCGATGAAATTTTCTCTCGGTTCTGCGTAGGAAAATAAGATGCTTGATTCTCATTTTCATTTAAACGACGATACGTTATACCCTATCCGACAGGAAGTGATGGAACGAGCTTTTCAATGTGGCGTAAATTTGTTTTTAGTCGTGGGATGGGATGTCGCTTCTTCGAAAAAAGCGGTTGAAATTGCCCATGAATTCCCCCACACGTATGCCGCGGTTGGGATTCACCCAGAAAACCTTGAGGGCGTTAATGAGGATTCATTGAAAGAGATTGAAACTTTAGCACATGACCCTAAAGTGATTGCCATCGGTGAAGTTGGCTTAGATTATCACTGGTTTCATGATCCCAAAAAACACGAAAATCAAAAAACTTGGTTCAAAAAACAAATCGACTTGGCCAATAAACTTAACTTGCCTTTAACCATCCATGGAAGGGACGCTTCGGAGGATTTGCTGAAAATCCTTTCTGAGACAACGCCGAAATTCGGCGCCGTGCTCCATTGTTATTCCGGTTCGCCAGAAATGTTAGAACGTTTTGCTCAACTCGGCCTTTATTTTGGCTTTGACGGACCGATTACTTACAAAAACGCCATCACGCCTAAGGAGAGCGTCATTCGCTGTCCATTGGATCGTTTGCTAACTGAGACTGACTCCCCTTATCTTTCGCCCACGCCCTATCGAGGCAAAACAAACGAACCAGCCCATATTGTTGAAATCCAAAAACAAATCGCTTTCTTAAAAGGAATGCCAGAGGATGTGGTTGAAAAGCAGGTACTCAATAATTTTGAAAAACTGTTCCACGTGAAACAATGAAGAAATTAAAAATATCATCAGTAATCGTCGTAGAAGGCAAGACGGATAAGGATTTAATACAATCTTTTTTGGATGTCGATGTTGTTACCACCAATGGCTCTGAAGTTTCACGTGAAACTATTAACTACATTAAGGAAATTGCCAAAAAGAGAACGGTTATTGTATTAACCGACCCCGACGCTCCAGGGAAGCGAATCCGTGACATGATCAATCAAGCGGTACCTGAAGTATTAAACGCCTTTGTTCCGAAAGAGAAATCAATCAAACGTCATAAAGTAGGCGTTGCCGAATCCAGCAAGGAAGTAATCATGGAAGCCTTGGAAAACCTTATTCCATCCACCCCTTCCCCTTCTAGCGATCTTACCATGGGTGACCTTTATGATTTGGGGCTCATTGGCAATCAAAACGCCTCGATTCAGCGCAAGAAATACGAAGAAAAATTTCATTTAGGTCATACCAACGCGAAAACAATGCTATCCCGTTTGCGGGCGTTAGGCCTGACCAAAGACGATTTGAAGGAGAATGGATATGATTGAGCGCGAAGAATATTTCAAAAATATTGCCGAATATAAGCTTTTAGCCAAGCACGAAGTCGGCCAAAATTTTCTCATCGACGACGAGGTTGCTGAAAACATCGTTTCGTTTGCTGAATTAAAAGAGGGAGAGCGTGTGCTTGAAATCGGCTCTGGGGCGGGGTCACTTTCCTATTTCATCGCTCAAAGCAAAGCCGAGGCGGATTTGATTGATATTGATGAAGGTCTTGTTACCAAATTAGAGCACGATTTTGAAACCATCGACCATGTAAAACCCCAACTCGGCAATGCTATGAGATGGGATCTTTCCTCTTATCATAAAATCATTGGCAATCTGCCTTATTACATCACTTCTGGGATTTTAGAACGGGTGTTATTAAATGCCTCTTCTTGCGAAAAAGCCATCTTCATGGTTCAGAAAGAAGCGTATCTTAGGCTAACGGCAGGGAAATCTAGTAAAGATTACGGTCCTTTGCCGATTCTGATTCAATACCGCGCAGAAACCAAACGTCTTCTTTCCGTCCCTAGAAACTCTTTTGCCCCGGCACCACATATTGATTCGGTCGTTTTTTCTCTGACCTTTAAAGATAACGCAACTATGGATATCGCCCAACGACTTTATCATTTGTTAAACGGAGTTTTCCTCCATCGAAGAAAGACAATTCAAAACAATCTAGGAAGTTATTTAAAAGACCCTGCTAAGGCAGCTTCGTTATTAGAATCTTGTGGCATTGCTCCGAATCGTCGCCCGGAAGATATTGATTTGGCCGAATATTTGAAGCTACTTGCCAGAATCTGAGTTCGAAGCCTCGTTTTGAGGCTTTTTCTTTCTTTCGATGCCAAAGAAATAAACCGAGAAATAAACGACCCCACCAACAAAAAGGAGGATCGACCAAAATTGGGAAGGAGAAAGATTTCCAATAAACGCCCCACGATGATCTCCCCGGAAGAACTCAATCACAAATCTCCAAATCCCATAAGAACACATATAAACGGGGAATGTGTATTTAAATTGTTTGTAGTAAGCCAACAAGAATAACCCTACCGCCAAAAGCAATAGAAAGATGGCTTCAAATAGATTAGTTGGAATAACTTTATGTTCCATCCCGGGAAATAAAACTCCGTACCAGGCATCGGTTTGTTGGCCGTAACAACATCCCTCTAAGAAGCAACCGATGCGACCGAATCCGTGAGCAACCGTAATGCAGGCAGGCGCAATGACCAACAATTCTTTCATATGAGGCCCGAATTTTTTCCGGATGATCAAAAAATAACCAAGCAAAAACGATGCAACGCCCCCGATCAATCCTCCATAGAAGGTAATGGCCCAAGTCCATTTATAATTGGTCGGATCCTCAATGAAGTCATAAAGATTTTGGAAAAGACAGGCGAAAACAAGACCAATCAGTATGGCCACCAACCCATTGATCTCATATGCACTAGTCAAAATTTTTGGGACAGAGGTGTGGTGATTATAGATCTCTAGAAAAATAACACAGGCGACTACGCCTAGTACCAACATCAAAGTATAACTATCAATAAATCCTAAAATAGTCGGATACATATTGCCTCAATTGTAATCGATGACAATCGGTGAACGCAAAACAAAGACTTCGCTCTTGATTGTTTTAGAAACAATAAGTAGTAAAATCACCTTGCAATGTTATTTCGAAGACACTCCATCGCAAAAAAATCTTATGCAAAAATCAACCTTTCGTTGAAAGTTATGGGAAAACGCGAAGATGGTTACCATGACCTAGAGATGGTTAATCTCCCTCTTGAGTTGCATGATGTCATTGAGATTAGGATTCTTCCCGAAGAAGCAAACGATACCTATATCACCGCCGACGATCCAAGGTTGAACGGCATTAAGCACAATCTTTGCCATCAAGCGGTCGATGCGATGAGGAAGGAATTCGGGTTCAAAGAAAATTTCTTGATCGAAATCCATAAAGAAATCCCCTTTGCCGCAGGCTTAGGCGGAGGATCTAGCAATGCTGCAGTCGTAATGTCTGCCGTCAATGAGCTTTTAAATTTAAAGGCCACCCCGGAACAACTAGCTAAAATCGGAGCACCATTAGGAGCAGACATCCCTTATTTTTTTGTCAATAAGCCAGCGAAATTGACAGGCATTGGGGAAAAGATTGAACTCATCCCTGTCAAACAACGTTATTTCTGTTTGTTGGTAAAGCCAAAGCAAGGTGTTTCTACGAAAGAATGCTATGAGATCTGCGACAACTTCCCAAAAGCAAATATCAACACTGACAAAGTGATTGAAGGTCTTGCCGAAGGAAACGATGATTTAATCGCCGCAAATATGGGCAATGATTTGCAAAAGCCATCGATCTCTTTAACGCCAGAAATTCAAAACGTTATTGAAAAATTACGCCTTTTGGGGTTTAGTTTAGTCAGCATGTCTGGTTCTGGTTCTTGCTGCTTTGCATTAACCACAGACCATAAAAAAGCAAAGGACGCCTATCGCCAATTGGAATCTACTGATTGGAAAGTGCGTTTATGCTCTACCTTAAAGTAAAGGAGCAAACAAATGAACAAATACGCCATTATTTTAGCGGCTGGAAAAGGAAGCCGCATGAAAAGCAAGAGAGACGATATCTCTAAAGTGTCTTTTCCTATTTTAGGCCAGCCGTTGGTGAAATATGTCATTAACGTCTTAAAACCAATCGGTTTCGACAAGATCATCGCCGTAGTAGGATTCGGTGGCAAAACCTCAGAAAAAATCGTCAAAGATGAATGCGATGTTGTTTGGCAAAACGAACAAAAAGGGTCTGGCCACGCCGTCATGATGGCAGCCCCAATCCTAGAAGGGAAAGAAGGCAGCACCATCGTCTGTTGCGGCGACACTCCATTACTTTCGGAAGAAACTCTTGCCGAAATGTACCGTTATCATGAAAAAGAGGGGAACGATCTCACCGTTATGACCTCGATTTTAGATGACCCGACTGGATATGGCCGTATCGTAAAAGAAAACGGCAAGGTCGTCCGCATCGTCGAGCAAAAAGACGCAACCCCAGAAGAGAAAGAAATCAAAGAAATCAACGCTGGGCTTTATATCTTTAATAACAAAGCTTTGTTTGAAGCTCTTCATCATGTGGGAACCAACAACGCGGCTGGGGAATATTATCTAACCGACGTCCTTGGCATTTTCGTGAAATGGGGTCTTAAAGCAGGCTCCTACGTTGTTTCGGATCGAAATGAGACACTTGGCGTGAATGATAGAGCCCAATTGGCTGTGGCTGCAAAATTAATTCAACAACGAATCAATAAAAAACTGATGCTTTCTGGTGTGACGATCGAAGATCCTGATAATACTTACATCGGTCCAAGCGTAAAAATCGATGCTGATACGATTATCAAGCCAGGGTGCTATATTATGGGAAACACCGTGATCGGCTCAGAATGTGTGATTGGCCCTAACGTTGTCTTAGAAGACGCCATTGTGCCAGAGGGAAAGATCGTAAAATAATTTCATAAAACGCAAAACCGCCTCTCGCTGAGGTGAGCCCCATATGTTGGACTTGATTGTCTAGCATGATAATTGGTTTAAGGACTGCTGTCTATAAAGAATTGGCGGCAGTCCTTTCGTTTTCTCCATTATCCTTTCTGAATTGTAGTAATCGATGTAATCGATGATCGCTTTCTCAAGCTCGCCAAGGGACTTGAATTCGTACTCGTGCCCATAGAACATCTCGTTCTTCATGACCCCGAAGAAGTTCTCCATGGGCGAGTTGTCGAGGCAATTTCCCTTCCTGGACATTGATTGAACGATTCCTTTTTCCTTGAGCCTCTGTTGGTAATAGTTATGCTGATATTGCCAGCCCATATCACTATGAAAGACGAGGCCTTCTAGATGGGGGTATTTTTTAAAAGCCTCATCCAGCATCCGCTTGGTTTGCTCTAGATTCGGGGATAACGACAGATCCCACGCAACGACATCGCCCATCCCCATGTCGATAATCGGGGATAGGTAGCATTTGGCAAACGTACAGTTGAATTGGGAGACATCCGTTGTCCATTTCTCATTGGGCTTAGATGCTGCAAAGTCCCTATTGATGAGATTATCCGCGATATGGCCAACCTCGCCGACATAGGAATGGTATTTTTGCTTCTTCTTGACCGCCCGCAAGCCGAGTTTGGCCATCAATCTGAGGACCTTCTTGCGATTGATCAGATAGCCGCGGTTACGGAGCTCCGCCGTTATCCTTTTGAAGCCGTACCTATGTTTGTTTTCGAGGAAGATATCCCGGATCAGATCCATTATTCCCTTGTTTTTGGCATCCTTGTCGGGCTTGCTGAGCTCGAAATAATACGTCGCCCTGGGAAGGGAAGCCACCTTAAGCAATTTGGAGAGCCTCCATTTCTTATGGATGGACAACAGCCCGCCGATCACTTTCGCTTTTTCGCCTTGGCTTCCGCGGCTTCCCTCCTTGAGACCAAGGCATCGAGTTTTTTTAGGTACTCGTTCTCCATTTCCAAGTACTCATTCCTTTCCCTTAGAAGCTTTAGTTCCTCTCGCTCGGAAACGGATAGCTTGGTTTTCCTGGTTTTCTTTTCCATAACGGTTCGTTTGGTCGGCCTG
>CADBIO010000011.1 GCA_902794835.1 uncultured Erysipelotrichaceae bacterium | reverse complement strand
ATCAATGAACAACTGAATGCCTTGGGCAAGGAATTCGAACACTTCATTCCTCGTTGGAGCTCTTTGAACAACACCATTCAGCAATTAACCAAAAAGAGCAGCCAATTCGATATCACGGTCGGCAAAATCGGCAAGAAATTTGATAAAGTTCAATCCATTGACTTCCAGCCAGAAGAGGCGAATATCATGGAAGACGAAGAAGAAATCGCTTCGATTGAGGCAGAAAGCGAAGAATAAAAAGAGAGCCATCCTTTCTTTTAAGACCGAAACTACATTTTTAAATTAAATCAGGAGACAAGAACGATTATGAACATTGCTCTAACTGGCGCCAGCGGGCACATGGGTAAAGAAACGTTAAAACAATTTTTAACTCTCAATCCGCTCGATAAGATTCGCATTTTGGTGTTGGAAGAAAAAGAAGTGCCGAAAATGCGAAAAGAATTTAAAAATCACCTAGATAAATTAGAAATCTTGCAAGGCGATTTGGCAGACCTTTCAATTTGTCGATCCTTAGTCAAGGACATGGATTATGTTTTTAATCTTGCTGCCTTAATTCCTTCTGGAAGCGACAAAGACCCACTTGCCAGCAAAAGAGCTAATCATCTCGGTGTTCTTAATTTGATTCAAGCAATCGAGGAACTTAGCGACAAACAGCCTAAATTTGTTGATATCACCTCGGTCGCTTTATATGGGGACCGTAACTACAAACATCCTTTTGGACGGGTCTCCGATCCTTTATTGCCCTCCCCATATGACGTCTATTCTATCGATAAGATGCGTGGTGAATTTGCCGTCTTGGAATCCAACATCAAGAATTGGGTAGTCATTCGCCAAACCGCGATGATTTATCTAGATATGATCGACTGCAATCACAAAGACGGCCTGATGTTTCACACAACATTCAATGGACCTTTGGAATGGTCAACTGCCGAACAATCGGGCTTGCTGATGAAAAATATTGTCATCGAAGATCAAAGAAAAGATTTAAGCAAAACCTTCTGGAGAAAAGTCTTTAATCTTGGGTCAGGAGAAGAAAACCGCATCACCGGTTACGAAACTCTAGACCTTGGATTTCAGTTGATGGGCGGAAGTGCCTCTTCTTTTTTCGGACCAAGAGACAACATTTGCCGTAACTTCCATGGGGTTTGGTTCTATGACGGCAAAGAATTAGACAAACTTTTCCATTTCCAAGGAGATAAGATTCACGATTATTTTAAGAAAATCGGGAAAGCCCATAAAATCTATCGAGCAGGAAAAATCCTGCCTCCAGGATTGATACGTAAATTTGTTCTTGACCCCCTTAAAAAAGATGATTTGGCCCCGGCTTATTGGGCGAAACATAATATCGAATCAAAACTCATTGCCTATTTCGGATCAAGAGAGGCCTATGAGAAACTTCCGCATAAATTTGATGACACGTATCCCTTGCTTTGCCAAGGGAATCTTCCGAATGGAGAACACGTTGACTACGCTTCCTTAAAGAAAGAAGAGAATGCTAGATTTATCGATTATGGCTTTGACGTGGATAAAAAAGACGAAGAAATTAATCTCGAAGACCTTCAACGTGTTGCGGCGATGCATGGCGGGAAACTTTTGGAGACAAAATTCATGACCGGGGACATCTACCGCAAATTAAAATGGGAGAACCAAGATGGCGAAGTCTTCGAAGCAAGGCCTTATACCGTCTTACGGGGCGGCCATTTTATGAATATCTCCTACAAAAACTACGCCTGGGATTTTGATCGTCTTTGCCAAAAAGACAAGATTTATGCCCAATACTGGTATGATTCTCACGAAAAGAACGAGAACCATTATTATTATATGGACGAACAATATCACGCTTTAATCAAATGAAAATCCTCATCCACTTTCATTCCGGAACCGGAAACGCCAAACGAGTGGCCCGCGCTTTTGAACAAAATTTTTTAACCGCCGGTCACGAAACATCTCTCCACAACATCGAAGATCAACAAACCCCGATCGATTGGGAATCTTTTGATTTTCAGCTGATTGTTTACCCCATTTATGGATTCAACACGCCCCAATTTGTGGTCAAATATTTCAAGTCTTTATGCCCTTTGGTTAAGCCATTGCCCACATATATTGTGATGGAATCGGGCGAGTGGCTGAAGTTAAACAACGCCGCTTACAAACATCTCAATCGTTTCTTGAAAAGGAAAAAGATGATTTTGCGCGGCGAATTGCATTATCTGATGCCATACAATATGATTTTTCGCCATACCGATGAGATGGCTTATCGAATGGACCAGACGATGCAATCTCTTGCCAAATTAGACGCGCATCGGATGCTCGCCTTAGAAACTTTCCATTTGGAGACCATTCCTTTTGGCACCCTGATTTCTACGGTGGTGCGGATTCAATATCTTGGGGCAAAGATCAATGGGGTTTTCTATCACGTCGACAAAAAGAAATGCATCGACTGTCGTCTTTGTGTGAATCAATGCCCCGTCAAGAATATTTCCTACGACGAGAAAAAACAGAAACTGGTTTTCGGACCTCATTGTTTAATGTGTCAAAGATGTTCCTATCAATGTCCGAAAGATGCGATTTTTACAGGTCTTTTCAATTCCTGGAAAGTGACTCCGAAATACCATTACCAAAAACCGTATAAACCAGAGCAAAATAAGCACCCCAATTATTGCAAACACAGCTATGCGAAATATTTTTCTTGGAGCGAAGAAAGAATCCTGAAAGGGAAATGACGGATACTTAGAAGCCCATTTATAAGGCGAGGAAGGCCTCGAAGATATTTTTCTCGCTTTGGGTCATTTCTTCATCCGTGACACAGATAAGCAATCCCAGCGATAGGATATCTTTTTTAATGCCTTCAGGGACGGATTGATAAACTTCCTTGGCCCTGGCTAAGGCGATGGGGTATTGTTCCATTTCCATCAAGTCCCGGAATTGGGCATAAGAGATGCCGGCATCAATGATTTTAGTGAACGCCTCATATTCTTCTTTTCCGCTTTTCCCATCAGACTTGACAAAAACCGCCAAAATCGAAACGAAATCGGCAATCCCTTGCTCGTTTCCTTCGCAATCGCAAAGATAGCCAAAAAGTTCATTCGCGGAAAGGTGGGCCAGATGTTCTCGGCTTTCTTTTGAGGATGAGATGAAGTTCTGATAAAGTTCTTCTAATTTCATACAGAAATCCCTCCTGCTCTAACTTCATTATAGTGGCCTAGAACGATTCCAAAAAAGAAAACCGGCAGTAGCCGGTTGTCTCATTTAACGATGTTTAGAAGATCAGAGAAGGTATGGATTTTATAATCCGCTTTTTCATAACGCGAAGCATCGCTGATGCCAATTGAGACGAATCCGCCTGCTTTTGCGGCGTCAATCCCTGCAACTGCATCTTCCACGACGAAGCATTCCTCCGGAGGAAGGCACAACAATTTGGCAGCTTTTAAGAAAACTTCCGGATGAGGTTTGGAATGAGTAATCATATTGCCATCCACGACGGCATCAAACCAGTCATAAATTCCAAGTTTACGCAAGATAATCGGGGTATTTTTGCTCGAAGAACCGATGGCAATCCGATACCCCATTTTCCTTAATGCCTGCAAGGTAGAACGAACCTCTTCAGAAAGATCTTTCTCGGTGAGTTTATCCAACAATGCGACATAATGGCTGTTTTTAAAATCCGCCATCTCCTTCTTTTCTTCTTCCGTATAGGAATGGTTTGCCTTTTCAAGCATTATCTCCAAACATGCCATTCTGCTAACCCCGCGCATCCGATTTCCCATGACACGGTCAAAAGGAATCCCTTCGCGATCGGCTAAAGCCTTCCAAGCAAGGTAGTGCAACTCATCTGTTGAGCAGATGACCCCGTCAAGATCAAAGATAAAGGCTTTCATGATTGTTCTCCGTGAAGGAAGTATTTCCGTAATAGGTAGGATGGCGTGCAACTCCAGGCATGGCAATACGAATTCACGCTGCGTGATCCATATGGCGAAGCGTCAGGATGTTCAGGGTCAAACAATTCATAGAATGTATCAGCCCCGTCTTGTACCATTTTGCCCCAATATTCGTTCATTAAGTTCCGCATTTTTCCCGTTAATCCGCATTCATATAAGGCAATAAGATAGTGGTGCATCATATAAGGCGTGACAGGACGAATGACGTCATCTCGTTCTTCTAGGCGAAGAAGAATTTCTTTCCCTTCGACTGGCGATAAAACACCGCCCAGAACCATCCAAATGTTACTGGCAAAGGAAAGCTGGCCATCGCAGAAGAAGAGACCATTCTTTTCGTCATAGAATTCTTTTTTTGCCGCTTCTTTGACTTCTTGGTAACGGGCTTCTTCACTTTTAACATCATACCCAAGCTCTCTTTCGCATTCTATCAATTCGCGGAGAGCATAAAGATAAACCCCCGTGCAAGCGCACCGTTTCTTTAATTCCAAGCTCCAATCGATAAAACACCAGCCAAGACGATTGGGGTCTAGGAAAACTCCGCCTTTCATCTGGGCATCGGCCAATTTAATTTGCGTTCTCATCAATGGCAAAAGTTCTAGCAGCGTCTCTTTGTCTTTGGTGGCTTTGAAATAATCATAGACCGTTGGAATGAATAGCAAGGAATAATCACTCATGCTCGCCCCATCGCCGACAACCTTTGGCTTGGTAAAAACTGAGGCAGAAAGAACTCCGTTTTTATCAGCCGTTCCGGCAAATAAATACAAACAGCGTTTCACCAAATCATTATGACGATAAGTCTGGTAATTCACCAATGCCTGAAGACGCAAATCGCCTAACCATAGACGATGGTCTCTTTTCGGCCCATCTTCGAAAACATCCTGCATGCATTCCGATAAAGTGCGTAAAGAGACACGGTCGATCGCTTTTTCTTGATCGGTTTCGCCCACGATCGCAATTTTTTCAGGCGCCGAGGTCTCAGAAATCAAAGTCGCTTCTTGCAAAAGAACACGATAAGCTTGAGAACAACCTAATAATTCCACTCGGCAATAACGGAAAGCATAACGCCTAGACAGATTAATCTTCGCGGGGAATTCATCGATGTGGATCCATTCTTCTTGGATCCAACTTTTAGCAATCCAGCCATGATACGCTGAATTGTCCTCCTCTAATTCCCATTTTTTCTCTCCGAAGATGAAATGAAGAAGGGCGGGAGAGTCGGGATGGCGTCCTTCTTTTTGAAAAACAAAATGAATGCGGCCGACATAATGGTCGCCGAAATCCAAATCGACATGTTCTCCCTCTGCCAATGAGGCCTTAGGGGTCAAAACATGTTTGCTTTTTGTTAATGTTGGTTTAAGTTGCTTGGCAGTCCAAAGAAAACGTGAATTCATAAATGAGTATCCCACTTTCCGCAGAAAGCATCGACTGGCGATTCGCCTTCAAAAGGTTGCTTTCCCATTAATTTCTCAATCAAACAATCAAGGATAACGTCTGAAGAACCATAGGTGTTGATATAAGTTTTCACTCTTGGGACATCAAGTAAATGATAAGGGTTTTCCAAAGAGACGAAAACGGTGGGCACGGAATGAATATAGGCAGGAACATTTGCTCCCATCGGCTGAGCCCATTCGATTCTTACGGTTGTTTGATTGGATTTGGTTGCCATGTTGGCAGAATAAAGGATCAGGTCATAATTGTCCGTGATTTCATGAGCGCTCATCATCATGCCTTCAAATCCTTCTTTCGGCTTGAAAACGGTAACTTTGAACCCTTTTGCTTCCAATTTTTTCACCAAGGAGGCGTTAGCTCCCGTGTCAATGCCATAGCCCATTTGTCCGGCGCCAGATTCGATCGGGTAGAAGAGGATTCTTGGGTAACGGTCTGGCGAAATTGGGAACACGTCTTGCTTGTTTTTGACTAAAGTGATGGATTTTTCTGCGCAAATACGAGCCAATTTTTTAGAATCAGGGTCGCTTAAAACGCGATTTGCTTCTTCTAAGGAAGGGATGTTGTTTTTCGTGTGCAGATGAAGGCTTGCTTTGAATCCGAGGATTCTTATTACCGCCTCCTCAAGGCGTTGTGGGGAAATCGTCCCGTTCTTGACGCCTTCTTTCATATAAGAGAAATCTTCTTCAAGATTGCGGGTGAAAAGAAACATATCGCATCCGGCGGCAATCACTTGAGGGACCAACTTTTCTCGTGGCAAGGCTCCATTGACTCCGGCCATTGTGGTAGAGTCAGAAATGATTAACCCATTAAAACCAAGCTTTTCTCGCAATAAGGTTGTGCAAAGGTCATAATTCAATGAAGCTGGGAGAATGTCTTCATCGGCAATCTTCGGATTGATCTTTTTGGCATAACTAGGCAAACAAATATGACCGACCATGCAGGCCTTTGCCCCTGCTTCGATACAAGCGCGATAGATTTTTCCATAGGTCATATCCCATTGTTCGCACGAAAGGGAATTGACGGTGGTACAAAGATGTTGGTCTCTTTCATCGACCCCATCTCCAGGGAAATGCTTGAATGTTGCGGCGACATCGTGGGCTTGGCAATGCTTAATATAGCGAACGGAAAGGTCTTTGACTTGTTCAGGATTTGCCCCGAAGGTACGAGTGTTCGTGATCGGATTTCGGAAATTGAAATCAATGTCAGAGATCGGGGCGAAGGACCAATTCAATCCTAAAGCATTTCCTTCTTTGCCAGAAACTTCGCCTAACGCATCGCCTAAATCAAGGTCTTTTGAAGCAGATATAGCCATTTCGCAACCGATTCTGGTGCCCGAAATAGAACAGCCATTGCCGCCAGCTTCTAAATTGGCGGCGATTAACATGGGAATCTTGCTCTTTTCTTGCAACAAAGTGACCGTCTTGATGACTTCTTCCGTTGGCATGACACGACACATGATCCCACCGACTTTCAATTTCCTAGCCAAGAAATCGAGATAGCCTTCCTCAGAAGAGTACGCAATCAAGCAGAAAAGCTGTCCGATTTTCTCTTCTTCATCCAGATCGGCATAGGTCTTTTTGACCCAAGCGATATCTGCTTCGCTCAAGGAAAAAGGTTTTTCTTTTAAAGACTCATAGATGTTTTTCATGACAGGACTCCTTAGTTTTGTTCTGCCGGCGCATGATTTTTCTTAGAGAAAAGTTTTTTGAACCAACCGATGATTTTTTGCTCGTTGGCCAAATAAATCAAGAATAATACAAGGAGAACGGCGTTGATGATCGATTGGACAGAGACATCGATTTCATTATGGAAAGTGGAGAAGAAAGCATTCAGCATGCCCATTGACAATCCCGCCAGGAAATAACCCAGCTTGTCGTTAGAGAATCTGCCAATATAACCACCGATAAACATCGGCAAGAAAGCCGTGAACATAATGGCAATCGAGGCGAAATTCAATGAGCCCCCATTGACACTGGTGGTAATGCCGGCTTGTAAGAAACCAACAATTCCCATCAATCCCCCGCAAATACCATAACAAGCCAAGGCATTAGGGATTTCTTTGATACCTTGATTGACGGCTAATTTCTGCCCGGTTCTAAGAGATTGATAACGATAGCCAAAACTCGTATGGTCAAACATGAAAATGACAAACGCCATGGCTATCGCAAGAAGCAATAAGATGGCCCACCATTGGCCAAAGAAGAAGGACATAGACGAACCACGGACTTCGTCCATGACATAGGATCCCCCGGTCAAAGTGAAGCTGATGCCTTCAAAAATCAAAGTAATCGCCAAAGAAGTAATGATCGGAGGGATACGGAGCAAACAATAAATGCCGCCGGAAATCAAACCTAAAACGGTTCCGATGATGACCGAGAATAAAAGCATTAGAATCGCGCTTCCTGCCCCACCTCCCAGCAATGGGTACACGATTTTTGAAGATAAGATCATCGCAAGGACTGACATTGATCCTAACGAAAAGTCAAAACGTCCAGAATTTAAGTTGATGGACAAAGCCATCGTCGTGATGGTGATGGTAGTAACCGAAACAAGGAAAGAGATCAACCCAGCAGAGGAGGAGATTAGCATTCTGCCATTGCCTAAGCAGATAGAGAAAAGAACAACAAAGAATAAGAGAGGAATCGCGATAGTCCCCGCGGTTCGTTTTCCAAGGTCTTTCCAGTTGATTTTTCGATTTTGTTCCATATGCTTCTCCTTCCTCCAAAGGGGGAGGGAGGGCCGTTAACCCTCCCTGGTTTCATTAGATACGTTCTTTTTGAACGGCTTCGACGAATGCGTCGTAGGTGACGGAATCGCCAATCATCGAGTCGAGGACTTCTTTAGAGAAGATACGGGTATCGCCGCTTTCTTTGGCGGCAAGGGCGGTAAATTCTTCGCTAGAAGTGGCGACGGCATAGCTTTGTGAGATGGATGGGGCATTGCCTTGAGCATCACGGATGGAATGTCCGTTTTTAGCATTGGCGATCAACGCATAGACAGGGCCCAAGGAAGAGGCATATTTGCCGGCAAGATAATTCAGGCTGCCACTGCTCATATTGGTGCCATTGCTAGAAGTGAAGGCATCGATATCGCCATATGGGATTTTGGCATCATTGAGATTTTGAGAGAAGAAAGTCGTTGCCATACCGACAGAAAGGAAGGCATCGATTCCGCTGCCGATAATGCTGCCGAGAGTGGAATAAGTGGTGGTTGGATCGAATCCTGCCATGTAATCGACGGTGACATCGCCGCCGATCTTGGCTTGTTGAATTCCGTTGTCCGCGTAGATTTGGCCGACGATCGCGCCCATTTCGCTGGCTTCTCCATAGGTATCGCCTAAACCGACGATGACACCGGCTGCGCGGAAGACGTGCATTGGGTTAGGGATGAATGCGCCATACATACCAACGTGGTCAACACCCTTGGCTTTGTAATATTGGCCCATCGCCAACCCGGCTTCATATTCGGTTTGCATAGAAGGCCCGATTTGGCCGAGGAAATATTCATTTCCTTTGTAAGTCTCATAGACTTTGTCGTCTAACATGCCAGAGCCAACAGTGTAATAGATTTTGTTTTGGACGCAGGTCGCGAGTTGAGCGGCACGGTCGGAACTAGACATCGAAATGATGGCATCAAAGCCACGTCCAGCAAAATCTTCAATGGCACTCTTTTCATCCGCGGCATTCTCCAATGCGGTGGTGTATTCGATGGTCGCACCATATTGTTTGGCGACATATTCGGTCATATAGGTTCGGAAAGCCTGAGCTTCTTCGCCGCTGACATCGGCGACAAGAACGCCGATTTTTGGGGCGGCAGTTGTTCCTCCTTTGCCTCCTCCGCAAGATGCTAAGGTCATGCAGCCTAAAGCAGAGAGTAATAATGTCGCATTTTTGAGTTTTTTCATTATGAATAAATCCTCCTTTGAAAATGACTCTTTTGTATCAACCTCATTAACGAGGCAATAACCTGGTTCGATAATTCAAACTGGTAAGGAAAACGATGAGCAAGAACAATGCCGCAGAAATGATTTGAGCGACCCCGTTCATCGAAGTTCCAATCAACCAGAGCAAGATTTGATTGAGCAGCATATAAGAGAAACCGCCAATCAGTGAGGCGTAAATCTTAGATTTGGCACCCCCAGAAATCGGCATTCCGCCGAAGACGATGGCAACGAAGATATTCATCCCAATAGAACCTGCCGTGCCAGAAGAAACGGAAGGCGTGTAAGCCAACGTAAGTAAAGCCCCGATCCCTACGCCTAAGCCGGCGATACCAAAAGCAATGATGGTATAGACAGAAGCAGGGATGCCAGATAATTTGGCGCAAGTCGGGTTTCCCCCTAGGAATTTGATACGACGTCCGACTTTTGTGAAATTAAAGACAAAGACACAAAGCAAAATGAAAGCTCCTGCGATCAACGCTTTAATCCAAACAGATGAGATTGGGTCTAATAAATTCAATGGCAAAGTGATGGAAGCTGTTCCGCCAGAAGTGTTGTTGATGTTGATTAAGGTGGTGGCGATGGCAGAAAGAACGGACATCATCGCGACCGTGGTGACAAATGGAGGGATTTTGAAGAAAGTAGCCAAAGAGGCGCTTAATAAAGAACAACCAACGCCACAGGCAACGATAACAAGAAGCAATAAAGCCACCGAAGAAGTGGCGTTGTATGTCAATACCCCCATCGTGCAGGCAAACAAGACACTGGCACCAAGGCTGATATCGAAGGAGCCGAGCGCATAAATAAATGTCGCCCCTGTTGCCACGGTAACCAAAACGATGGCCTGGTTAAAAAGACGAGTCAATTGGAGCTCCATTTTGTAGCCACGAATGGTGATGACTGTCATGTAAATGGCGAAAAGAAGGGCCAAAACGATAATTGGCAAAAGCTCAATGACGAGATTTTTTGTCTTGTAGCGGCGGAAGCCCGCGCCACGTTCTTCTTGTGTTTTCTTTGCTGTTTCCATGGCCTTCTCCTTAGATCATGTAATTGATGACATCGACATCGCGGAGGTCTTTGCTGCGAGGGAATTCTTTCTGAATTTTCCCGTCTTTCATGACAATTAAACGATCGGACATGCCAAGCAGTTCAGGAAGTTCCTCGGAAATAAGAACCAACGTTTTGCCTTCCTTTTTCAATTGGTACATGATGTGATACATGAATTGTTTGACCCCAATATCAACGCCACGGGTAGGACAATCTAAAATCAAAATCTCCGAACCGCAACCGACCCATTTGCCGAAAACAACCTTTTGTTTGTTGCCGCCGGAAAGAGTTGAGACAAATTGACTGCGATCAAAACATTTAATCTGCAACTCATCGATTTGCTCGTTGACGTATTTTTTCTCGTCGGGATAAAGAACGAGGAAGTTGCCGCGAGAAAAACTATTTAAGCCAGCGATAGCGATGTTATCGGAAACAGAAGCGTTCAGATTCAGGGACTCCGTGTCACGATCTTTGGCCACATAGCCGACTTTTTCACGCATCGCATTGGCTTCGTTTTTGACTGTTTTGCCATGCAAGAGATATTCGCCATCGGATAATTGCCTCGCTCCGAAAAGAACCTTTCCTAAGGTGTGCATTCCACAATGGGATAATCCAGAGATCCCTAGAATCTCTCCTTTATGGATTTGAAGACTAACGTGATCCAAGCTTCCTGGAATCGAAGCGTCTTTCAGTTCCATCACAACTTCCGGATCGAAGGAACCGTCATAATCAGAACGGTAATAATCTCCAGCGACACTGCGTCCGACCATTAATTTTTTGATACCGTCTTCGGAAAAATCCTTTTTTGGCAAATCTTGGATGAAGTGACCATCGCGCAAAACAATTAAACGATCGCATTGTTCGATGACTTCATCTAAATCGTGGGAGATGAAAATCACTGCCTTCCCGGCATTGCGATATTCTTTCATCAGTCGATAAAGGGTTTGACGTCCGGTCTGGTTTAAAGCGGTGCTCGTTTCATCAACAATCATAATCGATGGATTTTTAGAGATCACTTTTGCGATTTCAATTAATTTGCGGGTGACAAAATCTAAAGCCCCAGTCATCAAAGATCCTGAAATATCGTGTAAATCAACAAGGCTAAGGATTTTCTCGGCCTCTTGATTCATCTTCTTCTTATTTAATGGAGCAAAAGGAAAATGAGAGACGCGAAAACGTTCAATCTCGCCCAAGAAAACATTCTCTGCTACCGAAATTCCTGGAATGGTTCCTGTTTCTTGAACGATCATCCCAATACCTTTATCTAAAGCGTCGACCATGGAGGAAGCAGACCATGGCTTGCCTTGGAAAAAGATCTCTCCTGAATCGGCCTTTTGCATGCCGGCGATAATGGAGGAAACAGTGGATTTGCCCGATCCATTTTCTCCAATCAGCCCCAAAATCTCTCCTGGGTAGAGGTCGAAGCTCACATCGCTTAATGCCTTGACAATGCCGAAAGTCTTCACAATGTTGCGGACCTGAAGCAATGGCTCTTTTTCTTGAATCACGATTGTTTCTTGCGTCATTTTTTAATCCCGATAATTTTTGTTACGATAGCATTTTCTTTGATGAAAGCGCTTTAAACAACGGAAGAAGTTATCCAATTTGAGGGTTTATTTTCTTGTTTTTTCGGATTGATATTTAAAAAAAGAAGCACAAAAATTAAAAAAATGCAGTTAAAAATAATTAAAAAAGGAAAAATAAGCAGTTATATTTAGTGTGTACTAAAAATTATTTGTTTTATGGAAAGGAAAAAATAATGGATCAGCAGTATGAATTAATCACCTTCCAAAACAACGCCCCATTGCAATTTGTCTGCTATAAAACGGATCACCTCAAAAAACAATGGAACCGCACTTTAGAAATTCTTTTGTTTTTAAAAGGGGATGCTCAGGTCAATTCTGATGGGAAAGATTATCTGCTTCATGAGGGCGATGTGATTTTATTTAATGAGAACGTCATTCACGAAATCGTCTCTCCTGCTGGCTGCATTTTCGCTTCTTTGCAGATCGATACCACCAAAGTCCCCTCTTATGTGCCAATCTTTTATGATTGCAATTCGGCGGAAGACAACAATCAACGCAAATACAATCACCTTCGATATCTCATGGCTCGCCTGGTCAAAGACAACAGCGATATCCAGGGAAGCAACCCTTACACCAACTGGGCGATGATTTATCGTTTCCTCAAGGAATTAACGCTTCATTTTGTGGCAAAATCCTCTCACGCCCCCAAGAGTCAACGCTATATGGAGCGCGCCACCAATCTGATTTCTTATATCGACGCTCACTATCAAGAAGGCCTCTCTTTAAAGAAGGTAGCAGAAGATGCAGGTCTTTCTGTGCCTTACCTTTCCTCATTCTTTGAAAAATATTTGGGAACTAATTTCCTTTCTTATTACACCGAAGTCAGACTCTCCCATGCTTATACGGCATTGATGAGCACGGACAAAACCATTGAATCCATCGCCTTAGGGAGTGGCTTTCCTAGCCCCCGTTCTTTTGTCTTTGCCTTCAAAGAAAAATATGGTGAATTGCCTAGCGCCTACCGCAAGAATCACTTACGGGGAGAGAAAGATGAGGTCCTCACCTCAAAAATCAAGAAACTAGATTCCGAAGGCTTTTTGACTTTAATCGCCCAATATTTGGGAACGGAAGATAATGCGAAATCGCTGGAAGAAGAAAGCCAGTCTGAGACGATAATGTCAATCGGAGAAGTGGATCTGAGAGGCCAAACAAAGACCCTGAAGAAAACGTTCAAACGATTCGTCACCGTCGGCAGGGCAAAGGAATTGCTTTATTCGGATATTCAAGAAGAACTTCGCGAATTTCAGAAGAAGATGGGTTTTACTTACATTAAATTCCACGGTCTTTTAAGCGATGATATGCTGGTTTATCGAGAAACGGAGGGAGAGCCTCATTATAGTTTCGTGGAGATTGACAAGGTTTTCGATTTCATCCTTTCGATTCATTTAAAACCATTAGTTCAGTTCTCTTTCATGCCAAAAGACCTCGCCAAACATCCAGAACGTGTGGTCTATGCCTCCCCTTATGTTATTTCGGAGCCAAAATCCATGGAACGCTGGAATGAATTGATCGCCCGACTTTTAGAACATTTCGCGGAACGTTATGGCAAAAAAGAAATGGAATCTTGGCTATATTCGGTTTGGAATGAGCCAGATACCGGAGCCACGTTGTTTGGTTTTGACGATGACGAGGTTTTCTTCTCGCTCTATAAAAATACTTTTGATACCGTCAAACGGTTCGACTCGAAACTATCTTTTGGCTCGCCTTCGATGATTTTGGCCTATCAAGTCAATCGAGATTGGTGCGATAAATTCATCACTTGGTGCAAAGCCGAAAACTGTGTGCCCGATTTCATGAATATTCATTATTACGACAATGATTTTGAACACGATAAATTCGACCTTTCCACGCCTGCCCACCCGACCCATGGTCGCCTTAACCGTGATGAAAATCATTTCCGGCAAACCATCCCGACGATCAAGAAATCCCTGGAAGGATTAGGAATGTCCCAACTTCCTGTCTATTTGACGGAATGGAATCTCACCGTATCTCATCGGAATCTATTAAACGACACGGTTTTCAAATCTTGCTATCTGGCGAAAAACGTGCTGGAAAATTACGATGCCTTCCAAAGTTTTGGATATTGGGTGTTAAGTGATTTTATTGAGGAGACTCAACCAAGCGAAGACGAATTTCATGGGGGATTAGGCCTTTATACGGTCCACGGAATCAAAAAACCGCATTATTTCACCTTCCTTTTTCTCAATCGGTTAGGGATGGAACTGATTGCCCAGGGAGATGGATATTTCATCACCAGAAACGGTGAGGAAATCGTCATGATTCTTTATAATTACCAACATTTCAATTACCTTTATGCGACAGGGGAGACGTTTGATATGACTTTCACCAAACGTTACACGCCGTTTTCAAAATTAGGCGGGAAAAGAATGGATTTGACGTTGAAAGGATTTTCCTCTGATTGTTTGGTCAAAGAAAGCATCATCAACCAACACCACGGGTCTGCTTTCGATGAATGGGTCGCCATGGGTGCCCAAAAATTAGATGAAGAAGGGTTGGATTATCTAAAACATGTCGCCTATCCAAAGGAACAGCGAAGCGTAATAAAAATAGAAGATGGGAAATTACCTCTTTCTTTCAACCTCCAACCCCTTGAAGTGAGATTGATTAGGATTAAAGAACTAAATTAAAAATATCTCATCGACGTCTTTATTATTTGACGTAAGGCATCCACCCAACCTGCAGGTGTATTTAGAAGGGATGGCAAGCACAACGAAAGATGGGTTTTCCTGCTTTGCCGCTATCTTTTTGTCTTAGGAAAATAAGATATGGTACGAAAAACACATCGTCTTTTTCATCGGCAACCTTTTAGAACGTCCTTTTAATGAAAATAGATATCTATGTTGTTTTTTTATTCTTAAGAAAGGCGTCGAACCCATATGCCGCGAACCAAAACTTCATGGGAAAAGAATGTTTAGTCAATGCTGGAAGGTTGGTTGAGAACGCTGATTTCGTAAGATTTCTTTTTGGCGTCTTTCTTGTATTTTCCTGGAGTGACGCCAGCGTATTTAATGAAATTACGGTTAAAAGTCATTTTGTTGTTAAACCCAGCCTCATGCATCAAATCAGAGAGAGGCGTGTCGGTTTTCTCCAACCGTTCGCATACGACTTTGACGCGGAATTTATTGATGTATTCGTTAACGCAGCAAAAGAAACGCTGTTTAAATATCGTGTTGAGATAGTTTGCCGATATTCCACAAGAATCGGCGACGTCTTGCGTAGAGATTTGTTCAGAAAAATGGTTGTGAATGAAATTAATCGCGGAATTAATTCGACTTTTCCTCGGATTGGAATATTGCTCGTAATAGGAAGAACCAACGGAAAGGAATAAGGCCGAGAGAAAACAAGATAATTCCAAAGGAGAACGGTCTTCTTTATCCGTCTCCAGCATGTATTTTTGAATAATTTTCATGGCTTCACTGACAAAATGGTTATCGACACATTCAAAAACAGGCGTGGCGTGATCGATAAAATAACGGAAGATAGAGTCCGATTCATAAAATTTTTCTAGGGTGATCGGCCCTTCGGTGTCGTCAGTGAAAACAACTTCGCAATTTAGCATTGAGGTATTAGGGGTGTCGATCACCAGCTTATGACGGACCTCAGAATCAATGAAAACATATTGTTGCGCGCCAAGATGTATCTCTTGATAATTCACCCCGTCTAACGTGTATAGAATTGTTGCCTTCCCCGAGACGACATACATGATCTCTGACGTGAGGTGGTGGTGAGGGCGCATATCAAATTGGTTATATTGCTGCTGATAGAATCCGCTAAGGGCTAATCCGCGGCAAAGGTTCTTTTTGTCATAAATCGAAGAAGATGTAAACGCTTCCATTTGCGATACATTATACGCCAAAAAAGGAAAAAGTTGGGGAAATGTTACCTATTAGTAAAAACTGATATCAAAATTTAAACCAATTTCTTGCTAACGAACAGAATTGTCATACCATTGAATTGTAATTCGGAGGAAAATTCAATGAAGCCACGTCATGGTGTGAAATTTTTTGCCTTTACTTTTCTTACGGCATTAACCGCCTTATCAAGCTGTACTTTTGGGGGTGAGATCCAAGGAAAGAAAGGGACTTTGAAGATCTCGATTTTTGAAGGTGGCAACGGTAGTACTGCGTTTCATAAGCTTGCCGAAGCCTATAAAAAATATAATCCGGAAGCCAATATTGAAATAAATTACAGCCCTTTGGTTCGTAATGAATGCCAGACGGCCGTTGAGACGGGACAGAGCGACTCCGATATCTTCTTTGTTGACGGCTGCACGGCCATGAAAGGTGTGGAAACTTATCACTCGATCGCCGATATCAGCGAACTTTATTCTTCGACCCCAAAAGCGGGAACAAAAGAAGAAAACATGACGATCGCCGAGAAAATCCAACCCGAAATATTAGAACAAATGCGATACACGGGCGATATGAAAGATTATCAAGGCAAATATTACCTCGCCCCATGGGTTAGCGGTCCTTGTTCTTTAATTATGAACGTCGATGCCTTAAATTCGACCTTAGGCGAAGGAAAATGGTCAACCCCTAGAACCTCGCAAGAGTTATTGGACATGTGTGACCGTATCGTTGCCTCTGAAAGCAAAATCAAAATTAGTGGGGCAACCTACAAAGTCTATCCGTTCATCTATAGCTCAGCTGTCGAATATTGGAGATATCTCTATTTCACCTGGATTGCTCAATATATGGGCATTGAAAGCTATAACGAAGAATTCCTCCGTGTGAAGATCAACGGAAAATACGATATGGAAGCTTATTTCTCCGAAGGCAAATACAAAGGATACGAAGAAATCGAGAAGATCATCAAACGCACCAACGAATATTGTGATCCTGTGAGTCTTGGCAATAAGTTCATGGCCTCGCAAAAATATTTCTTGCAAGGCAGAGCGTGCTTCTATGTCACAGGTGACTGGTTCGAAAGAGAGATGGAAGGCTCGTCCTATTCGGCAAATATGAAAATGGTTCGCACCCCAATCATCTCGTGTTTCGCAGATAAATTCGAGAAGACGTTCCATGTTTCTTTAGGCGCAGACGCCGCTGCGAAAGAAGAAACACTCCGCAACATCGTAACAGCCATCGACAATGGTGAGACGACTTACAGCGGACTTAGCGAAGAACAATTTAACTACATCCGTGACACCCGTGGCCTTACTTATACGTTAGGTAACACCAGTTATGGAATCGTTCCTGAATGCTCGGTCAACAAAGATATGGCAATCGACTTCTTACGATTCTTCTATTCGGATGAAGGCATTCAAATCAACCTTGATGACACAAAAGCATTGCTTCCTGTCGTTGGCGCCTCTTCTTTCCAACCAGCAGGTGAATTAAGCGATTTCCGTAAAGGAGTCCTGGATATTTACCGAGCTCCTTATACCAAATTTATTTTCGGCTCCGCCCAAGACCCAATTCGTTACCGTGGTGGACTTGATTGCAATGTCAATAACGAAACCCCGGAAGCGGCCATGGGCAAAAAGAGTGGTGCCGTTACAGCAGATGAATATTTGGAAAAAGAGAGGGTTTTGCTTAGCAACCGCTGGGCCGACATTATGAAATATGTCTCCGAAAACTAATTTTGCATATTATTCAAAATATTCCCGCAAAATCAGAAGAAACGTCAAAATCAAACGCGACCTTTTCATCCTTGCGTTGATGATTATCCCGGTTCTGAATTATTTAGTTTTCTTTGTCTACGTCAACGCCAGATCCATCGCGATGGCGTTCCAAATGACAACCAGCCAAGGGACAATTTGGACTTTTGACAATTTCACTCGCTTCTTCCGCGAGGTTCAAATTCCCGAACTCGACATCTCTGTCGCCATTAAAAATAACTTCCTCCTATTTATCGAAGGGACGGTAATTGGAACTCCCCTTTGCCTTCTCCTTTCTTATTTCCTTTATAAGAAAATCAAAGGCTATCGAATTTTCCGCGTTATCTTCTTTCTCCCTTCGATCATCTCGGGAGTCGTTTTGGTTGGTCTTTATAAAAACATCTTTGCGACTAACGGCCCTGTCAATGAGATTTTGTCCATCATTTTCCAAAGACAAATCAGCATTGAATGGATGGTAGATGACAATATTACGATGTATTGCATTCTCTTTTTCTGCCTTTGGAGCGGATTCGGCGGCGGCATGATCCTTTATACGGGTGCGATGAATCGCATTCCAAAAGATGTCCTTGAATATGCAAAACTTGATGGTTGTTCCTCCTTCCGCGAACTGGTTCAAATCATCATCCCGATGATCTGGCCGACTTTATCGACCCAATTGCTTTTCTCTATCAGTGGCATCTTTGTCGCCAGCGGTCCTATTCTTCTTTTCACCAAAGGTCAATTCAAGACGATGACCTTAGGCTATTTCATCCTCGAACAAGTCGAAGGTGGTTCTTACGAATATCCATCGGCAATTGGCTTATTCTTCACTTTGGTGAGCATCCCAATCGTCCTCATCACCAGAAAGATTTTCAATTCCACGATCGAAGACATCCAGTATTAAGGAGAAACTCATGAGAAACCGGTTAAAAAGAAACATGAGAAACAAAACCGTTCCTGAGACGATCCTTTTTACTGTTGTGTTTGTCATCTTCGTCATTTATGCGGTGAGTCTTGTCCTTCCTTTCCTTTGGGCTTTTTTGTCCTCCCTCAAGACCGATGATGAATTCTATGAAGCGGTTTTCGCCCTTCCAAAAGATTGGCTTTTCATCAATTACGTGAACGCCTTCAAGGAATTCAAAATTGGGAATACCACGATGATCGGCATGATCATCAACTCACTTTGGCTGACTTTCGCCGGAACCTTCGTTACGGTCATGATTAGTTCGGGCACGGGCTATATTCTTGCTAAATATCCTTTTAAAGGATCCAAGATTATCTACGATATCGCCATTATTTCGATGATTATTCCAATCGTCGGCAGTTTGCCAGCCACCTATAAAGTGGTGACGACGCTTCATTTAAACACCCCAATCACCATCTTGGTTTTATATACCGGTGGATTTGGCTATAACTTCATTATTTTAAATGGCTGCTACCGTTCGATTTCTTGGCAATATGCGGAAGCCAGCATGATTGACGGGGCAAGCCATTTCCGAACTTATATGAAAGTCATGCTCCCGCAAGCTCGTCCTGCCATTCTTGCCATGGCCATTCTTTCTTGCATCGGAATCTGGAATGACTACTATACGCCATTCCTTTATTTGAAGGGTTATCCAACCCTTGCCCTGGGGATTTATCAATTCGATATCATCCAGGAACAGCGCTCAAATATGCCAATTTATTTCTGCGCCATTATTTTGTCCATCATACCGATTCTCATTGTTTATACGGTATTCCAGGATACGATTATGAACAATTCGGTAGCTGGTGGACTCAAAGGATAGAAAAAGGAGAATAATTATGAAAAAGAAATTATTAAAAGGAACTTTGATGTTGACGTTATTATCCTCGCCTCTTCTTGTTCTTTCCGCTTGTGGTGGACCTGGTACACCTGCGGATTCTGAGGGACAAGGGGGTTCTGGAGATAGCAAAGGAGGCGGAGACAGCCAAACATCTCAGGATGGTGGCCGCATTTCTTCTGATTGGGAGACGATTCCTGCCAATACCAATCCGAATTTGAAATATTTCGGCTTCTATCATCCGGATGGATTCGTCTCTGAACCATCGATGTTAAAAGAAATTCATGATTTAGATTTGTCGAATTTCTTCTTGCTGGACTCCTCAAAGGGAACAGACGCACTCCTGGAAAAACTCAACTTCATCAAGGAAAACAACTATACCTGCACGGTAGGCATTCCTTCCAACATCTGGAACATTGACGATAGCCAGACGATGGGGATTGGCAAGGTCCATACCTTAAAATCCGACTATCAAGAAATCTTCCGTTCTTACACGGAGCCAATGAAACCTTTCCTTGAGGATGGAACCATCTACGCTTTCTATACGGATGAGCCAGCATGGAACGGTATCCCAGAAGATCAATTCGTGACATTGACGAAATGGTTATCCGAAGCTTATCCAAAGACGGGGCGTATGGCTTGCTTTACCGGCATGGCAATCGGTATCGGCAAAGACTCGAAATTATCCGAATTGAATTCGACATATTTCGACTATCTAACCGACGTTGCTTACGATAATTATTCCGATTGGAACGACGAAACACGTCTTGGCTGGTTAGAGAAATTAAAAGCAAAAACCACCAAAAATCAATGGCTTTGGGGAACAACCAGAACCTTCGAAGACAATCCAGAAAGAACCTCGACGATCATCGACAGTTTAAAAGGATTTTATACCGAGGCCATCCAAGAACCACGTTATCGCGGATTGACCAACTTCTCTTGGAGTAACGGCTTCGATGGAGACTGGGGATATGGCGCGAAAACGTTTGTCATGGAAGATAGCGAATATTATAGCCGTGACGTCCATCGCATCATGTCCGATGTTGGCAGAAGCATTATGGGCAAACCTCTGATTGATTGGAGCAAAGTCGCGACCCTGACTTTAACTGCCCCAACCGAAGTCTATAACATTGGCGAAAAAGTCCCATTCCCAATCTGCGCTGCTGTGACTGCCGAAGGCGAAGATATGGATATCCATACGTCCTTGACCTCGCCAAGCGGAGTGGAAATCTCGACAGAAGACGGTGAATTCATCCCTACCGAATCGGGTGACTATATCTTCAAAGTTAGCTGTGGATCAGGTGACACCTACAAAGAAAAACAATGCGCCATTTCTGTCCGTTATGAAAACGAAATCTCCGTCTTTGAAAACGAAGCCTATTATGGCGATGCCGGCGGAGATAAAGACAGCTTCTGGTGCTGGCCAAGAGAAGTCGTCACCAACTTCTCCCATACGGGCAAAGGTTGCTTAAAAGTCAATCCACATGCCACGGATGGCACTTGGCCGTTATTGACCTTCAATCGTGATGGTAACCAACTTTGGAATATCTCGGAGATGAAATCCATTAGCCTTTGGGTCTATAACCCAAGCGATGAGCCAATCAAAGGATTTGGCTTCATTATCACCGATGAATTCGGCACCAATTCGAGCAAATATTATTGCTTAAAAGATATTCCGGCAAAAGAATGGACCAACATCGTCGCCGATGTTAATTCCATCGCTGCCGCAAAACCAGATCTCGATCTTACGAAAGTAATCATCAACTTCGGAAATGCTGCCAGCGACTATCAAAACCGCACTTCCTTCTTTATCGATGACGTCATGTTGATTCCAGGAAGAGAAGTCGAACCTTCCGTAGAAGAAGGGGTTGTCAATGGATTTGAGAGCTCACAAGATTTAGCAAAACTTCCAACAGCAACCGAATCAGACGCTTGGTGCTGGCCAAGAGCCATCTCTGATGAGCAAGCCCATGGCGGAAAGCATTCCTTGAAAGTCACGCCTCACGCCACCGACGGCACCTGGCCAGTCGTGAATCTTGGCAATTATGATTTAAGCAACGCCAGCTCGGTTGAACTCTGGGTCTATTTCGATTCGGAAAAAGATTATGACTATTTCGGCCTCATTATCGGTGCGAATAAGTATCAAATGGGTGGGAAAGCCGTCGCTAAGACTTGGACAAAATTCAGCGTCGACGTTTCTGCCTTTGCTTCTAAAGTCGATGATCTTACGGCAGTGGAGATTAAATTTGGCAATATCGGTCCAGATTATGCTGACCGTTCGCCACTCTATCTCGATAGCTTTAACATCATAGAAAAAGCAGAACCAGTCAATCCAGATAAAGTCCCAGCGGCCGATGTTACAAACCCATTTGAAGCAGATAGTGATTTCTCTAAGCTTCCAACGGCCTCCGAAGGCGATGCCTGGTGCTGGCCAAGAGCCCTTTCCGACGAGCAAGCCCACACCGGCGAGAAGTCTTTGAAAATCACCCCACACGCGACCGACGGCACCTGGCCGATCGTGGACTTCGGGACCCACGACCTCACCGAGGTGAAGGAAATCGAACTCTGGGTCTACTTCGACTCGGAGAAGGACTACGACAAGTTCGGCCTGATGGCCGGTTCCTATACCGCCTTGGCCAACGCCGTCTCCAAGACCTGGGTGAAGTTCTCCGTCGAGACTGCGACTTTGACCGCGGAAGGCATCGACCTTTCCTCGGTCCAGATCAAATTCGGCAACTGCGGCGGGGATTACCCAGATCGTTCCCCATTATTCTTGGATGACTTCAACCTTGTTGCGAAAACAGACGAAGTTTTGCCTACGAACGGATTCGAAAGTGAAGAGGAATTTGGAAAGCTTCCAGCGGCCTCCGAAGGCGATGCCTGGTGCTGGCCAAGGGCCCTTTCCGACGAGCAAGCCCACACCGGCGAGAAGTCTTTGAAAATCACCCCACACGCGACCGACGGCACCTGGCCGATCGTGGACTTCGGCGTCTACGACCTCACCGAGGTGAAGGAGATCGAGCTCTGGGTCTACTTCGACTCCGATAAGGACTACGACAAGTTCGGCCTGATGGCCGGTTCCCATACCGCCTTGGCCAACGCCGTCTCCAAGACCTGGGTGAAGTTCTCCGTCGAGACCGCGACCCTGACCGCGGAAGGCATCGACCTTTCCTCGGTCCAGATCAAATTCGGCAACTGCGGCAGTGATTACCCAGACCGTTCCCCACTTTATCTTGACGATTTCAATTTAATCGCCAAATAAAGCGTTAATTCTCAACTGACTTGGGGCAGGCATCCCCTTGCCTGCCCCAACCTTTCCAAGAGGCAATTCTCATGAAAAACGATTTACAATTCGGCATTTACCACACGGCTTACGAAAAAATAGGCAATGAGTTTTTTGATCTTGTTTCGTCTGACTTTATTAACTGCATTCATGTGGAAAGTAACTACGGAAGCCCTGATTTTGAAGTGACGATGAATAAAATCAAAGAACTGGATTCTGTGACTGCTTGGATTGCTGTCGGAAGCCTTGGCTTTTCTATCAAAAATGAAGCGACAATCGCAGATAATGGAGAAAAAGAAAACTCTTTTAACCCGATCGCGACTTTATTGCCTGACTATAAAGAAAGAGTGGATGCTTTTATCGCCTATTTAAAAGAAAAAGGCTATTATGAGCATGTGTGTGGTTTTTACATGGACGAGCCTCTTCTATGGAACATCACCAATGACATGTTGGAAGAATATAGCCGATATTTCCGCACTGTCGTTGCCAAAGATAAGCGATTCTTCGTTTGTTTCTCTGTTGCTGGGATTTGCCCTGAAGTATGGACGATCAATGATGTAAAGCCGATCACGCCCAAATCGACCCAATATTTGACGGATATTGCTTTCGATATGTATCATCCTTGGAATTCGGATTACGAGAAATGCTTGAAATCAATGTTAGAAAAAGCGGGAAATCGAGAGGATCTGAGACTTTGGATGATTCCTTGTGTCATGAATTATCGTGGCAACTATAAGGAAGAGGATGCTTTAGATCATTTAGAGCATTGTTATGAGATCTTGAAATCTTATCCAAATCCTGGGGGTTTGATGTGTTACACCTATTACACCTTCCCTAGTGATTTGGAAGCGCTCGGGAATGTAGGGCTTGGCGATTTGGATGATGAACATACCAGCCCTAACTGGCCCCATCAAAATTACTGGCCTCGTTTGTTGAAACGGGTGAAGGAAATCGGAAAAGAGATTGTGAATCACAACCAGGAATAGGACAAACGTATGAACATGGATTTTAATGGCATTCATTTTGAATTAAGCGATGAGAAGATCTATCTGACCAATCTCATGGGCTTCGCTTCTATGAAAGAAGGGGAAGACATTTCTTTATTCAAATTCGTGGAATGCCAGCTTGCCGGGGAAAACCATGCCTTCCATTGTGGTGCAAAGCAATTGAATTGTAGCGAAACAAACCGCATGATCTATTCCTCCTACGCGGTGAAAGAAAATAAATTAGAAATCATCACCAAAGGGAAAGGTTACACCAACATTGCTAACTTCCAATCTTATGATGATTGCAAAGTGATTCGCGTTTGGAATACTTTCGACAACAACAAAGACGAGGAAGACATCATCATTGAGAATCTATCTTCCCTCCGCTTTGCTGGGATTGGCGAGGAAGGCAGCGATTCCTTAAAAGACATCAATGTATATGTTTTCCATAATAGCTGGCACGTGGAGTGCCAAGTAAGCAAACATAATCTTTTCGACGATTGTTTCTATAACGGCAACATCCAAAGCATGAAGCGTTTCTTGATTTCCAACACAGGATCGTGGTCGACAAAAGAATATCTCCCTTTGTTCATCATCGAAGATACGAAGAAAAAGAAGTTCTTGATGATCCAAATCGAATCTTCTTCTTCTTGGAGTTTTGAGATTGGGGACGAAGGAAAACATCTTTATTTGAACGTGGGAGGGGCGAACCAAACGGATAACCAGTGTTCCGTGAAAGTGGCTCCGGGAGGAGAATTCCAAACAAAAAGAGTGGCTTTCGTCATCGGTGATTCCATTAACGAAGTCATCCAAGAAATGACAAAATACCGCAGGCATATCGTCAAAGAAAACATCAAAGATGCCGAGCTCCCAATCATTTTCAACGAATATATGCATCTATCTTGGGATGGTCCACGTCAAGATCGCACGGAAATGATTGCTGAGAAAATCAAAGATTTCGGAGCGAAATATTATGTCATCGATTGTGGCTGGCACGATGAATGCATCGTCGATGACCTTTATCGGAAATGCGGGAAGTGGAAAGAGTCTAGCATCCGTTTCCCACGGGGTGTGAAAAAGACTGCGATAAAGATGAAATCGTGCGGCATGAAGATGGGCTTATGGATCGAACCAGAAGTCATTGGGTGTGATAATCAAGAGATGATCAATTATTATGGGGAAGATGCCTTCTTCCATCGCAATGGAAAGCCAATCATTCAATCCAGTCGTCTTTTCTTGGATTTCCGTAACCCTAAAGTGATTGACTATCTCAATAAAACATTGGATACGATGATTTCCAATTACGGCGCGAATTATATCAAATTCGACTATAACCAAGATTGCGGCGCAGGAACAGAAAAGGATGCGATTAGTTTAGGCGAAGGATTGTTAAAATCGAGCAATGCCTATAAAGACTGGGTTGCTTCTTTGATGGAAAAATATCCACAGGTCATCTTTGAGACGTGTTCTTCAGGCGGATGCCGAATGGATTATGAGACATTATCTTCTTTCTGCATCGTCTCGACTTCTGACCAAACCAATTTCCGTAAATACCCATACATCGCTTCCAACATTCTCTCTGCCGTCTTACCAGAACAAGCAGGGGTTTGGGCATATCCCGTCGACTGCATCAATGGGACGCGTTTAGAAGAAGAAGGAATCGAAGAATATGTCGATTCCCAGACTTCGAAAGAGCAAGTTGCCATGAATATGGTGAATGCCTTGCTTGGAAGAATGCATCTGGCCGGGGCGGTTTATCTGCTTTCGAAAGAAAAACAAGAAATCGTCAAAGAAGGCATCCATTACTATAATTCCATCACCAAAGCCAAAAAGAACGGCCTCCCTTATTTGCCGTTGGGCTTCTCTCATTTCGGCGATCCTCATGTTGCCTCAGGCTTTATCGCGAATAAAAAACTTTATTTAGCAGTTTGGAATCTTGACGGGGACAAGAATTTCGCCATTCCTCTCGAGGGGCTCAAAGCGAAAGACGCCCATATCGCCTTCCCGTCCTATTCTGAGGCAAAAATCCGTTTGGAGAAGAATCGGGTAAGCCTTGAATTTAAGCATGCCCTAGATTGTGCATTCTTAGAAATTGAACTAGTATAAATTCGTCGTGTTTCGTCAAAAAAGCGCTGCTAAAAATTTTTCCGTCGATGATCTTCCTTCCAATCGAAAAGAGGTGTTTTTCGATCGGATAAAAAACCAATTCTCCGTTTTCGCCTTAACGGGTCTGCTGTTTTTTCTTTTTGCCTTGCCTTTGCTTGTGACCAGTTTTGTTTTCGATATCCTCGTTTATCTTCAATCGACTTCCGAGGGCGGGATGTCTGATGCGGCTTATTATTCTTATTTGGTTCTTTTCTCTGGGATTCGAATCCCATGCTTATTGATTCTCTCTATCGGATGTGCCGGCATATTTCGCATTTACAGGAATTTAGCGTGGGAAATCCCGGTGTTTTTCAAAGAAGATTTCAAAGAAGGCGTTCAAAAGAATGCGAAGCCTTTCTTGATCGTCTTCTTCCTCCTTGGGGTTTTAGGACTTGCTTCTGAGGCCGTCCTTGGCAATTTGGCTTTATATGAGCTTGTCCGTTATCTTCCTTTAGGAATATTAACGGGGGTAATTGGCCCTATGTTTCTCGTAAGTCTCAATATTTTCAATCTTTATAATGCGAAGCTTTTCGAAGCTTTTCGTCTGGCTTTGCGTTTCTTTTTCGGCCAATTCTTTAAAAGCGTTTTAGTCTATATTCTTGTGATTTCTCCTTTTGCTTTGGCCTTTATTAGCCGCTTCATGATTAAATATCTGGTAGCGATTCCTGTGATCATTCTTCTTGTTCCGATTCTTTTGTTTGCCTGGTTCTTATTTAACTGTTATTTGTTTGATCGTTATATGAACAAGGAGAATTACCCAGAGATCTTCGATAAAGGGATTCATCGGAAAAAGGGGCTTTAAATCATGCCAACGATTGAGTGCAAAAACGTAAAAGTTTCTTATTACAAAAAGAAAGACAAGACGACTGTTCTTGGACTTGATCACTTTTCTGCCACTTTTCAAAATGAGAAATTCTCATTGATTCTTGGTAGCTCAGGATGTGGCAAAACGACATTATTGCGGGCGATTGCTGGTTTGGAGAAATATGAAGGCGAGATTGAATACAATGGGCTCGATAGTCGTTTTATCGAAATCCAAAGACGTAATCTCTCTTTCGTGTCCCAGAATTATGTCCTTTATCCTCATATGACGGTGTTTGATAATATCGCCTATCCTTTGAAATCCGCAGGAACACCTCGTGACGAAATCATTGAGCGGGTGAGTGAATTAGCGAAAAGATTTGAACTGGAACCTTGTTTATTAAGGAAACCCCGTGATCTTTCTGGCGGCCAACAACAAAGGGTTGCCATTGCCCGTGCCTTAATTAAAAAACCGCAGATTTGTTTATTTGATGAGCCATTCTCTAATCTTGACCATACGACCCGCGTGGAAGAAAGACGTTTCATCAAAAAAGCATTGATGGGTAGCTTATGCACCGTGATTTTCGTGACCCATAATATGGAAGACGCTTATAACCTTGCTGATACGATTTATGTGATGGACAAAGGGCAGCTTGTTTTTATGGGGACGCCAAACGAAGTCTATCATTCCACCCATCCAATCGTCCGTGCCTTAGTTCAGAATAACGATGATTTATTATAAAGAAGAAGAAATAGAAAAGATGGAGTCAACGACCCGGAAATGGGTGATTCTTAACGTTGTTTTCGGCGTAGTTTCTCTAGTCACAGTAACGATATTTTGTTTCTTGGCGACTTATGAATTCCATCTTCTTTATCAGATTCTTTCTGCCATCGTTTTATCTCTTTTTGCCGTCTTCTTGATCTATTCCATCGACCAGAGATTCATCGAAAACGCCGTGCGAAAGAAACACTATATCTTAATGTTCCTATCTGGCGAAGACCATTATGAAGGAGAAGTGCTTCAAATCGGGAAAATAACGACAGTTTATCGCCGAATGGAAGCCTATCCTGTCGAGATTCAAATTAACGAAGGCAAGTCGGTGACTTTTTATCTTAAAAAAGAATTTACCCCGGATTTTAAGATAGGCGATCATCTTTCTTTGGTTGCAAAAAGCCGTTTTATCTACGAAAGCGAGGTTCATCATGAATAGCATCCTTCGTAGTTTCAAACGTCTTTTCTTAGTTTATCTCGGGGCTATCGCGGGAGTCAGCGCGCTTTCTTTTTATATTGTTAGTTTGGCCGTTGAGCCTTCTTCTGAACAAAAATATGGAATCATCATCGATGGAAATAAAATCCAATTCGACAACGACCGTCTCCCTTTTGATGAGACCATTAAAAAAGTCACGATTCAAAATATCCAAAGTGTTGATTTAGGCATTTTCATCTCTGCCCAAAGCAGGACCAGCGATTATGATGTGTTGTTGGTGAGCAAATCTGCTTATGAATCTCATCAATATAGTTATAGTCTACTTCCTTTAACCAGTGAGAAATTGGATGAAACCATTCCAGCCCATTCATCGGATTATTTGGTGACAGAAGAGGTGATCTACGGATTCAAAGTGACGGAACATCTTCAATCTTTTGCGGAAGAGGATTTGCAAGACGACTATTATTTGTCTTTCTTCGTCAATAGTGTTCATGCTGGCCCATTGAAATCCGATTCTTTGACGAATCAATCCATTCGTTTTGCCAATTGGTTATTACAAAAATAAGCCTCCATTAAGAGACTTATTTCCTTTATTTTTGCTTATCAACGGATTCTTTTGCCATCTTCTTTATCAAAGAAGTAGACATAATTCATATCAAAAGCGAATTCTAGCGACTGCCCCGCCTCGACATTGTGGCTGGCATCTGATTTAAAGGCAATCTTCTGACCATTAACGTAGGTATAAACGATGATGTCTTTGCCAAGAAGCTCAACGGCATCGGCGATGGCAGGGATTGCTTCGCTTGGTGAGGTGTTATTCTGGTCCCCATGAATGTAGGTATATTCTGGACGAACACCCATGATGACTCGTTTGCCTTCATAGTCTTTTAACATCGTGACCAATTTTTCAGATAATGGGATATCAATGACTTCTTCTTTGTTGTTGCCGGCAAGTAAAGAAGCCGTATCATTCCCTTCAATGTCGCAGACGGAGATCTTCCCTTCGTGATATTCGACTTCCAAGAAATTCATCGAAGGGGAACCAATGAATCCAGCGACAAATTTGTTCGCTGGATCGGCGAAGACTTCTTTTGGAGTGCCGATTTGCTGAATCCAGCCATCTTTCATGATGACGATCCGATCTGCCATCGTCATGGCCTCAGTCTGATCGTGGGTGACATAAATTGTGGTGGCCCCGATCTTTTTATGAATTTTGGTGATTTCCCCACGTGTTTGGACACGTAATTTGGCGTCAAGGTTAGAAAGAGGCTCATCCATCAAGAAGACTTTTGGCTTGCGAACAATTGTTCTTCCTAAAGCGACACGTTGCCTTTGTCCACCGGATAATTCGCTTGGTTTGCGGTAGAGGTAGCGGGCCAAATCAATGACATATGCCGTTTTGTTGATCTCAATATCGATTTCTTCGTTGGTTAGTTTTCTTGGCAAACGAAGGGGGACGTCATTATGTTCCAGATAATCGATTTTAGATTTGAAAGAATCGATTTCTCTTTGTCTTTGAACCAACCCTGCGTTCAATGAATCAATGGTTTCTTGGCTTAGACCTTTTTTCGTCTGAAGAACGTGATTGATATAGATAACATCTTTCTCCAACTCTTGGGCGGTCTTTTTGTATTTCTTTAGGTGATAAACATCTTTGCCGACGACAGGCTTACGTAAGGATTCAATTTTGTCGAAATTGGCAAACAATTGTTCGTAAAGCTCGGCACGACGAGGCAATAAATCGAGTTTGTCTTGTTTCTTTTTAAAATGGCGATTGATCTTGGCCAGTTCTGTTTCGATTTCTTTGTTTTCAGCGCGGATTGCTTTTATTTCCTCTGAATCAGGCTCATAAACAGGCATCTCGAATTTATTGATCTTGATCCCGAACGACATGTTTTTATAAACCGTCATATGGGGATAAAGGGCATAGTTTTGGAAGACCATCGCGATGTTACGGTCTTTAGGCGCGACATCGTTGACTAATTCATTATCAATATAAAGTTCGCCAGAGCTGATTTGTTCCAAGCCAGCGACCATTCGTAATGTGGTGGATTTGCCACATCCAGAAGGACCGACAAAGACAATGAACTCCTTGTCTTGGATTTCCAAATTAAAATCAAAAACAGCCTGTACTTTATTTGGGTAAACTTTGTTTAACCCCTTAAAGGATAAAGTGGACATAGGGATACCTCGTTATCCAAAGTATAACCCAAAAGTAAAAGTGCCTTTTCAACAAAATGTAATTCATGTAGTTAAAATTGACGGAAAAGTAACATATTTCACACTATGATGCGGGTAATTCCCGCATCGTGCTCCACCAAACGAAAATGTCTCGGCGCCGTCGAGACATTTTTCTAAGATAGGTTTATTCACCGCACGATTACCGAACGGATTTTCTACATTTTCTTGTAGAGCACTATTTTAAAATAGCCATCATTTTTGCCGCTCTCAGTTCAATCAAAAGACCTGATCATCTTGTTGCGAGTTTAACAGAGGAGCGGTTCACCGAGATCGTTGTGGCGGAGCCGAAGACCCGCGAATCCAACCGCGACATCCCCCTATCCGGAGAGCTGCTGAAGACCATCAGGCCTTTGATGAAAGTGGTGAATCCGGATTTTTGCGTATTGAGCAACGAGGCGTCACCCATAGAACCAAGGACATATAGAAACTACTATAAAAAGACGCTGAAGAAGCTCGGCATACCCGAACTGAAGTTCCACGGGATGAGGCATAGCTTCGCCACGCGCTGCATCGAGAGCAAAAACTCCGTCAAGACCGTGAGCGTCATCCTCGGGCATTCCAACATCACCACGACGATGAACGTCTAC
>CADBIO010000010.1 GCA_902794835.1 uncultured Erysipelotrichaceae bacterium | reverse complement strand
GCGGGAAGGCCAAAGTTCATACCCGGGCCGAACCATCCGTGGAGAAAGTATGTCCTAAAGGTCAAAAAAGACTAGAAACAAGTTACCGGATAATGACATTTTATGCTTTCGGCTCTTTCAGTGTAGGAAATGTTTTCCCAAACAGGCATTATATACTTAGCATCATCTTTTTTAGGTTTGACTATTACTTCTATACTATCATTGGACAGCTTTTTTAACCTGATTTCTCGGTCTTTAAACGCACCATTTAAGCCTACCAATTCATAACCATTATCGACAATAACTCTATCTTTTATATTCAATTCTTTTTCTACATCATTTAATGTTTTGGATATGGAGATAGCGACGCTTCTATCACCAACATATTCCATATTTTCTAAACGGGTCTTGATTGCGTCTCTTGCTTGGAGCAGGACGCCTTGAGCAAAAGATAAATCCTTATCGACATAAACTCCGTCTTTATAATATGAACCAATTCTTAGAGCAACATCAGCAAATTTGCTATCTTCGCCGGACAAATAATTATCTTGAGTCGCTTTAAATATGCTACTTACTAAATTAAATGCTGCTTGTTTATTAACTGGAGTGCCATATCCCTTCAAATAACAATCCGCTAATTTGTAAGTTGCTTCATAATAGCCACCGGCAAAATGGCCAATAGCAAAATATTGAAACGCTTTATCTCCTTGAGGCACCCCATCTGTAGTTCTTCCATAATAATAAATATAGCCAATGGTTCTAGCTAAATCGGGGTCTTGAGAAATTTGATAAGCTTTTTCTAGCCAATATAAAGATTGTTTTGGATCAAGGGGGAATCCTCCATCTCCCTCATAATAGTTATATCCAAGAAGCCTCATACAAGTGCAATCGCCTTGCTTCGCAAGTCTTTCAACATTGATATGATAAAAACTATTAAATTCATCGTTTGTTTTAATGTTAAATGTCGATGCAGCCGACATCTCATAAAGAATTTGAGATAAGGTGCTATCTTTATAATTTCTTTGATTTCTTGGCAATTTATTTTGTTCGATAATATCTTTTAAAAATGAATTTAATTCTTCCCACTCTTTTTGTGGCTTATCAGAGTTCATTACTCTTATTTTTCTAATACAATGTTTTAGCAAATGATCATCGTCTTCAAAAAGATAATCAATTACATCCTTATAATCCCCTAATGATTTGTCATCAAGACTAGGAGATGTAATTCCTTTAATGTTTACCGAGTAACTCCAACCATAGATGCAATCATAATCGAAGCCATCTTCTTTGTTATTTTCAAATTCAAATCTAGCCAAGAAGTCTTCTGGGGTGATGTGATATTTTTCACTATATCTAGCCATCAGAAGTTCATTATCTTCTTTTTTGATTTTTGCTAATAATTCTGGTATGCCGTAACGAATAATTGTTTGGATATCTTGTGTATTAAATTCAATAAGTTTGATTTTCTTAAAATCAGAAAGTTCCTTATCATCCTCGTTTAAAGTAAAATATCCATCCAATTGATATTTCTTAATCTCTTCTGTTTTCATACCAAAGACCTCTTTTTAATTATCGCATCATCTTATTAAAATACATCATATACTTTGATGGTCAAAATAATGGTCGTAGCAGAAACCGTGAAAGTACAAAAGTATAAAAAACACGCACTTTTTCGTACGTCTTGATACTCCTTATATACTTTAAAGTTACTAACTTTCGAGTATATTATAAAATAATCCTCTTTTTTCAAGAAAAAAGCCCAATATCTTGGGACTGATTTTTGTGAAGATGGCGGAGGAATAGGGATTCGAACCCTAGCGCAGTGTTACCCGCCTACGAGCTTTCCAAGCCCGCCCCTTCGACCACTTGGGTATTCCTCCACGTATGTCTGCCGCATAAAACGGCAAAAAGAATTATAGGGGCAACGTCTCTTATTTTCAACAGGTTATGCTATAATTTTTTCCGTTATGAAAGAAATCACAATCGATAAAGCGAACGAGGGACAAAGGATTGAAAAATTCGTCCGCCGTTTTCTCTCTGAAGCCCCGCTTGGCTTCATTTACAAAGCCTTCCGAAAGAAAGATATAAAGGTCAATGGCCATTGGGTTCATAAAGACGCCATCCTCCACGAAGGAGATGTGGTCCGGATTTATGTCACCGATCAACAAATGGCCGATTTTGCTAAGCCAAAAGAAGTGGAAGCAAAACCTTTAAACCATCCCATTGTCTATGAAGACGAGAATGTCCTTTTCGTGGACAAACCTGCCGGGCTTTTAGTGATGGGCGATGAACATGAGAAACGGGTCACTTTGGTCAATGATGTCCTTTCTTATTTGTACGGCAAAGGAGAATTTAACCCCAGAAATCATGCCTTCGTTCCTGCCCCGGCCCATCGTTTGGATCGTAATACCTCAGGAATCGTCTGCTTCGGGAAAACGGATGCCGCTTTGAAGGAGTTGACCGCCCTTTTCAAAGAAAGAGAGAACATCGACAAACGCTATCTCGCTCTTGTTGTCGGGGTTCCTGAAAATGAAGGAAGCATAGACGCCCCTTTATTAAAAGACGCTAAAACCGGTCTTGTGAAAGTGTCACCAGAAGGAAAAGAGGCCCATACCAAATATCGCTTATTGGAAACCAATGGAGAAGTGTCCCTAATCGAATGTGAGCTTCTTACCGGAAGAACCCATCAAATCCGTGTCCACCTTTCTTCCATCGGACATCCGATCATCGGAGATGGAAAATACGGTGACTTTGAAATGAACCGCCTTTATAAAAACAAATATGGCGTGAACTATCAGTTCTTGATCGCTCATTCCCTGACTTTCAAACAGACCAGCGGGGTTTTGTCCGATCTAAAGGGGAAAACTTTCAAGAATGCGCTTACATCGGAGCAAAAATCTCTTCTTAAGAGATTAAATGTTTGTAAAATATAAACCGAAGGACGCATGGATCGTTATGGACAAGATCGAGAAGAATTATGAACGTTGGCTCGCCTCTGACCGATTAAATGAGCAAGAAAAATCGGAACTTAGGGCGATGAGTGAAGAAGAGAAAGCAGACGCTTTCTTCCAAGATGCCGAATTTGGCACTGGAGGCTTGAGAAGCAAATTAGGCCTCGGTACCAACCGAATCAATAAATTCATCGTCAAACGCATTACCATCGCTTTTGGAATCTATCTCAAATCCATCTATCCTGATGCTCAGGAAAGAGGCGTGGTAATCTCTCACGACAATCGTTTCTTCTCTCGTGAATTTGCCACCCAAGCCGCCGAAATCCTTAACGAAGAAGGCATCCGTGCCTACCTGTTCGATGCCTTACGTCCTACCCCAGAGCTTTCTTTTGGGGTCCGTTATATGAAAGCCTGCGGAGGCATTATGATCACCGCTTCCCACAATCCGAAAGAATATAATGGCTATAAAGTCTATGACGAGACAGGATGCCAATTAATTCCAGACCAAGTCAAGGGATTGTTAGATATCCTTGCCTCCTTACCCAATGAATTAGAGATCGAAGTCCCTAAGGCAGAGAAGAAGAACATCACCACCATCCTTCCCAAAGAAGTGGATGAGGAATATTGTCGCTTGGTGGAAGAGATCCAATTGAACCCTGATTTGAAAAAAGACGATTTCAAAGTCATCTATTCTCCCCAACATGGCGCTTCTTATGAATCCGCCATGCGGGTATTCCAAGATTGTGGCTACCACATCATCCCCGTGGCCTCGCAATGTGTTCACGACCCTGCCTTCGGGGCGACTTTGAACCCGAACCCAGAGACCGCCGAATCCTTCATCGAAGGTATTAAACTTGCCCAACAAGAAAAAGGAAACATCGTTGTCATCACCGATCCCGATGGCGATCGCTGTGGCATCGCTTATTTATCCAGCAAAGGAACATGGGAACGTTTCACAGGAAACGAATCCGCGGCTTTATTGTTGGATTACATCCTTTCTCAGAGAAAAGAAAAGGGGACGTTATCCGAAAACGGGGTTATTTACGATACCATCGTCTCTTCTGATCTTTGCCGCCAAATCGCCCATTCTTACGGTGTTAAAGCAGAAACTTTCTTAACCGGTTTCAAATATATCGGAAGCCGCATTGGCTATTATGAGAAATTGGGGAAGGGTCCTCATTTCGAATTCGGATATGAGGAATCTTATGGTTGCTTGATTTCTCCGTTCGTCCGCGACAAAGATGGGGTTCAGGCGATTCTCCTTTATTCGGAGATGGCGTTATGGTATTTCCGAAAAGGAATTCCATTAGATATCGCCTATGAGAACCTTCAGAAGAAATACGGATATCATTACGCCCATACCATGGCGGTATATTTCGAAGGGGCAGAAGGCAATGCCAAAATGAAAGAATTGATGGCAAACCTTCACCAAAACCCGTTACAAGAAGTGGCAGGAAAGAAGATCGTGAAAATCCAAGACTATGAATCTTTGACGGAAACAGACCTTCTCTCTGGACGCTCTACCCCCATTGCTCTCCCTCAATCCAATGTCGTTCGCTATGTTTTCGAAGATTCTTCCTGGCTGGCGATTCGTCCATCCGGCACGGAACCAAAATGCAAATTCTATGTTGAAGTGGTCCAAAAAGAGCCACGCGATATCAAAAAACGAGTCGATTTGATCTTCGACTCGCTAAAGAGACAACTCCACCTTTAAATCGACAGGCGAAACAATTTCGCTAACATCAAGGCAACGCCGTCATGGTTGTTGCCTTTTTCTGTCGTTGGGAAGCGTTGTTTCAAGAATTCCGATTTGCTGTTTTGAATCGCATACCCATGACCGACGAGCTCCAGCATCTCATAATCATTGTCCGAATCCCCAAAACCGTAACAATCTTCCCTTCTTAACCCCATCACATCCATGATATAAGATAAAGCGCTCCCTTTATGAATATGCTCAACATAGGCCTCCGAATAACAATTCGCTGTCCAATGACGGAATTTCATATCCGGATGAGATTCGACAACCTTTTGCAAAAGAGGGGCGTCTTCATTTCGACAATGGAAGACGGCCGTGTAGCAATCTTCTTGGATGATTTCCCCCATGTCTCCAAAAAGGCAATGTTCCGTTTTCCAAGGGAAGAAGTGGTCTAAATAACTATCGGGCTGATCCATATAGATGATTTCCCCCGTCTCAGCCATAAAAGAAAGCAATTTTTCGCCCATTTTCTTAGCGATATCCCTTAAATCTTCTGCTTTGAAAGTCTTCCCATACAAAGGAAAAGAACGATCTTTGGGATTAAAGACCATCGCCCCGTTATAACAAATCACCGGCGAAGTTAAGCCCAATTGTTCATAATATGGCCGAATCGCCCGATAAGGCCTTCCAGAAGCCAAAACGACAATGACGCCTTCCTTTTCCAAGGCGCGTATGACTTTCTCGCTATAAGGGGAGATTGTCAAAGAAGACTCCAAAAGAGTCCCGTCCAAATCAATGGCGACCAGCTTCCTTCCCATACTTGTATTTTATCGTCTTATCAGAAAAAGCCCTAGGAGTATTCCTAAGGCTTCTCTTTCCTTGAAAAAAGATTATTTGATGCCAGAAGCAAATTCCATGACATAAAGGCCCAAGAACAAAACCGCGATGACGGTGACCGGGATATCTTTTTTCGAGAATTTGCCAGAGATTGCTTTACAAAGGGAATAGGTGATGAAGCCAAAGGCGATGCCATCAGAAATCGAGGCCATGCAGATCATGGTGACCACGGTGACAAAGCCAGAGACGATGGAAATCCAATTCTTCCAATCCAAATCGGCCAGGTTTTTGAACATGCAGACACCGACAAAGACCAAAGCGATATTCGGAACGGCGCCTGAGAAAATCCCTAAAATCGGATATAAGAAGGTCGATAAGCAGAATAAGAGACCGGTCAAAACAGAAGCTAATCCCGTACGAGCCCCGGCAGCAACGCCAGAAGTGGATTCGACAAAGGAAGTGACGGTGGTCGTGCCCATCACCGAGCCAAGGACAGTGCCTGCCGCATCGGTGATCATCGCATTTCGGTCATCGACGGTCAAATTGCCATTCTTATCGACCATCCCCGCCCCGATTTCAACGCCGACCAAAGTGCCAGTGGTGTCGAAGAAATCGATGAATAAAAGGGTAAATACCACAACATAGGCTTCCGGTTTGACAAAGGCATCAAATCCTCGGAAAGCCACGCCAAAGAGTTGCCCGAAATTGCCCCAGTTGCCTTCCGAAGAGAGAAGGAATCCGCTAGAAGCGGTAGCCACGCCACCTTCAGCAAGAGAAGCTTCGATGATGCCAAGGACCAGCATCACGATGATGACCGAGAAACGAGAAATCCAAGTTAAGATTTTGTTTTTCTGCGGCAAGCAACTTAAGGCGCAAACCAAGACGACGCCAATTAAGCAAAGCAAGGTGGAGGGGTTGGTCAGGTCGCCCATCGCCAACGCTCCATCAACGGAGATGATCCCCGAAGTTTTTAACCCAAGATAGGCAATAAAAAGGCCAATCCCGGCAGAGATCGCGATCTTTAAATCTTTAGGGATGGCGCGAACAATCCAACCACGGACTGGGGTAAGAGACAAAATCAAGAAGATGATACCATCGATGAAGACGAGACACATGGCTTGCGCAAAGCTGAACCCAAGCCGTCCCATGACGTAAGTGGCAACCATCGAATTGATGCCCATGCCAGAGGCAAGGCCAACTGGCAATTTGCCAAAGACGCCCATCACGATGGTAGTGATGCCGGCAGACAGAGCGGTGGCAATGAATAGCCCTTGATAAGCGTCCATCGCAGAGACATAGACTGCCGCTTCCCCTGAGCCGTAAAGCCAAACGTTCCCCTCGGCGGTGAAGCCGGAGAACCAGTTGCAGAGAATGCCGGAATTGACATTCAGGATGTAGAACATCGCCAAGAAGGTCACAAGACCACCCAGCAGTTCTCTGAGAATCGACGATCCTCGGTCGGAGATTTGGAAAAAACGGTCTAACCAAAGAGGTTTGATGCCTTTCTTTGGGCTGCCGCCTTCAGGCGTCTGCGCTGAAGGTTCCTCGGATGCAGAAGCTTCAGAAGTCGGAACTTCTTTTGCTACTTCTTCCATGTGTTTTCCTCCTAGATAGAAGTGAATTCCCAAGGACGAAACAACGAAAGGAGAGCAATTTCTCCGTTTTCTTTTTCGCTTTGGAAATGACAAGGTAACTATACCATCTAATGCTTATGTCTTAGGCATGGAATTTCATCAAAGCGTTTTCTTTCAAATAATGCTCAACGTTGTTAAAAAAATCGGCTACAATGAAAAGACAAGAACAGGATGGGGAACCATCTTTTATTTTTCTTTTCCCTGGTGGATATAAAAGAAGGATTATGCGAAAATATCGGAAGAATAGAGGAAATTCAAATGAGAAAATTCGAAGTCGTGAAAGGATTTGAGAAAGAAAGGGTGACCCTCCCCCAAAGAGCCACCTCCCGTTCCGCTGGCTATGACCTTAGAGCCTTAGAAGGGGCAAGCATCGCACCCGGGGAAACACACCTATTTAAGACGGGCCTAAAAGCGGCCATGGAAGAAGATGAGGTGCTTCTGATTTTCCCGCGTTCTTCCTTAGCCGTCAAAAAAGGATTGCGACTTTCTAATTCCGTCGCCGTCATCGACGCCGATTATTATGGCAACCCAGACAATGATGGGCATATTATGATTTCCCTTTTTAATTTCTCCCAAGAAACACAAGTCATTGAAGCAGGAGACCGCATCGCCCAAGGGGTCTTCGTCAAATATGAAGTGACCGATGACGATCACGCCAATGGTTCTCGTCAAGGGGGGTTTGGCTCAACCAAAACAAAATAACATGACCCTCAAAGAAATCGCACAACGTCTGAAAGAAGGGAATCAAATTTTCCTCCTTTCCAAACAAAATCAAGGGGACGTATCCCCTGAAATCAGAAAAGAGACCGCCCTTCATGGACAGCATCCTTTTGCTACGGTGATTTGTTGTTCCGACTCTCGGGTCATCCCAGAAGACATTTTTAATGTCGGAATCGGCGAATTATTTGTCATCCGCGTGGCTGGCAATGTCGCTAGCCCCAGCGTTTTAGGGTCCATTGAATATGCCATCCATCATCTTCATACCCCGCTCGTTCTAGTGCTGGGTCATACCCATTGTGGAGCCGTGGATGCGGCGATCCATCATCAAAAAGAAGGGTACGTGGGGGAATTAACGAAACCCATCATGGAAGAAATCGGAAACGAACAAGACGAAAGAGAAGCCTCGATTCTTAATGCCATCGGTCAAGTGGATGTCATCCAAGAAAAATTAGATTGCGATGGGGTCGATGTTGTCGCCGCTTTATACGACATCGAGACGGGAGAAGTGCAATTCTTAGACGAAAACGACCCCTTTTAAAGACGGAATAAGAAAAAACTGGTGTCGGACAAACACCAGTTTTTCTCAGACGGTTTTGGTGGAAAGGGATTTTGTTTTGACCACGTCTTCTTTTTCTGGGTTCCGGAAGCGTTTCCGTTCCATCTTGCAAAGACGATAGGCCGCATGCTTGCCAGTGAAAAGGGCGACAGGGAGACCGCCAGGTGGCATGATCCATTGTCCAGTGGCAATGAAATTGTCCAAAGTCTTGAATTCTCCTTGACGCATCAAGCCGTGGGAGAATTTGGTGGTGACAAAAGATTGATACGCCCCTTTATAGGCGTTGCAATAACGTTCATAAGTCAAAGGCGTCGTGACATCAAGCAATTCGATATCCTCGTCTAAGAATCCTAGGGCTTTCACGGCCTCTTTCTTGATCAACGCCCCGATTTTCTCTTTTTCTTTGAGATAATCTTCATGGCTAAGGGATTTAAGATAATCATAATCCGCCTCTTCGGTTAAGATCAAAACGGTGAAGGACGTGTATCCGTTTTTGCCAAGCAATGGGTCAAAAGAGAAATTCCGGATGCAGAAGTGGTCAATCTTGCCGGCCAAGAATGGGGTGACGGGAATGAGATAATCTAACATCTTCGGGAAAGAAGAAAGATCTTTTTTCGTGCGGAAAGAGACTTGGACGGCAGACATGATCCGATAATTGCCATTCTGCTTAAAACGTTCTGCGAAATAAGGATCGATATGTTCCTTGTCCAGCAAATCATAGAGGACGTGGTGCATATCGCAAGAAGTGACGACATAATCAGCGCTGACTTTCTCGCCGCTTTCTAACGTAACCCCTTTAGCGATTCTTCCTTCGGTATCGATATGGGCAACTCCTTGAGAAAGGAAAAGCTTCCCTCCTTTGTTAAGGAAAGTGTTTTTGATTCGATTCATCATCTGAAGCGAGCCACCTTCTGCCACCCCGGCATCTAACATCGCCAAAGCCTGACAGACATAGAAGAAAGAATGGATGTTATATGCTTCTGGCATAAAACGTTTGAAGATATCGCCTAATTCTTTGTTTTTGAATTTAGCGCAATAATCATCCATCGAGACATGCTTATAATGGGCGAAAGGAATGGCCATCGGGAGCATTTTTAAGCCCAATGCCATCAATTCGAACAGATTCATATATTCCATCGGCTTGGCCACGGGGATTTGAACGGACTCATAAAGCTTCACATGGCGGATGAAATGATTGATCATCCGTTTGTCTTCTGGGAAACAGCGGAGCATCTCCTTCTTCATTTTGTTGATATCGGCATATAAAGTGAAAATATCGCCGTTTTTCAATTGGAATTTAGTTAAATACTCCGTTTGGTAGATTTTGGTGCTTTCATCGAAAGCCCCAATATGTTTCCACAAGGGGAAAAGATCGCTTTTGGGATTGGTGCCAACCACCCAATGGGCGCAGCCATCAATATAAGTGCCTTTGCGGAACCAGCCGGTGCATTCGCCCCCGGCAATATTATGTTTTTCGTAAATGGAAACGTCGAATCCGTTATCGAGAGCGTAGATCCCGGCGGAAAGGCCGGAAATTCCCGCACCGACGATCACGACACGTGGCTTTCTTTCTTGCTTCATGGGAAATATTGTAGTTCAAAAACGGCAAAATGACTAAAAAATTGAGTTAGTTCCCAAATTCGGCGGACAACTTTTCCCAAAAAGGGAAAAATCGAATGCTTTTTATGGCGAAAAATAGGAATTCCGTTGTAAACTTATCTATCATGATTAAGATTTATTATTCTCCCAGTTGTTCAAGTTGCCGTAAGGTGAAGAAGTGGTTCGATGAGCAGAAGATCCCCTACGAATCGAAAGACATCTTTTCTGGCACTTTGACGGAGGCGGAAATCATGGAGATGATCTCGAAGACTTTAGATGGCACCGATGAAATCATCTCAACTCGTTCGAAAATCGTTCAAAACAACAACATCGATTTCGATTCGATGACGATCTCCGAACTTGTTTCTTTCATCAAAAAGAACCCCTCTGTCTTAAAACGCCCGATTATCGTCGATGATCATCGTCTCCAGGTTGGCTACAACGAAGAAGAGATAAGAACCTTCATCCCAAGGGCTAGAAGAATTGCGACGATGTATTGCCGTGATTGCCCAAAATACGAGCTTGATTGCCCTGGCGCCCCTGATTGGGAAGAAGACAAATAAGAAACAAAAAGCTCTGTTTTGAACCGCCGACTCATCTTAAGTGGTTCATTCCCAGAGCTTTTTTGTTGTTATTGCCTATTTTTTGCTTTTCATTTTCTTTTCTTGATAAGCTTCAATCGCCCGGGCGACTTTGCTTTTCGTGTTCAGGGTAAATTCAATGCCGTTTTCTTCTAGGAATTGTTTTAAGTAACGCTCGGCATCGATTTCATTGTTGTGTTCCAATTCGACTTCATAATCGACTTTCCCCGAATATTCATTTCTATCAATCGATAATTTTCCCGACTCATAAGGGACGTCGATGCGGTCTGTCGTCAAAGAAGTGATGATCTTTAGTTCTTTGGTATGGATGTCTAACATATTCAGCATCTTTTTAATATCGCCATCGGGCATGATGGAATGGTCACGGAAATGGATGAAAGTGTCTCTGGTCCAGACACAGTTCTTTTCCAAAAGGCCTTGGGAAAGAGGGACTTTCAACGTCATCTCAAATTGGTCGCCTCTTTCTCGGATTCGGAGGGCAAGCTTTTCTCTTCTAAGAATCCCATCTTCCGAATCAATATAGTGATTGATTTGGGTATAAACCCCGAATTTCATGTATTTTAAAGCCAATTTCTCATAGTCTTTCTGAGACACCAAAGCTTTGGCTTCGATTTCAATTGCATTGCTCATTTTGTCACCTCAGTGTTATTATAACGCAAGTATGAAACTACTCGAAAATGATTTCTTCTTAAAGAACCTCTGGTGGATTGTTTTGCTTTTGGTCGTTTTTCTTGGAGGCCTTATCCTCGCCTTCTCGCTTTTCCGCCAAACGAAAAAAGAGAAAGCCAAGCCCTCGATTGACGTCAATGAGAATCTGGTTGCCATCGGAGGCAAAGAGAATATCGAGGAACATCAGTTAGAAGGCTCTCGCATCGTCTTGAAACTCAAAGATTATGGGAAAGTCGATCGGGAGAAATTAAAAGAAGCGGGGGCCATCGGCTTTATCATGAAATCCGATAAGCTCACCATCGTCTTCAAAGAAAAAGCAGAAGAAGTCTATCACGCCTTCTTTCACGAATAAGAAACCCCAAACGAACATGAAAACCATGGAAGAAACACCGCAAAAGAAAAAAAGGGTCGCCTCATTTTTCCTGGATATCCTTAAAGGCGTTAGCTTAGGCATCTCTGCCGCCGTGGCTGGCCTTTCCGCAGGGACGGTTGCCGTCGCAGAACGTTGCTATGACACTTTGATTGGGGCGGTTGCCGATTTACGAAAGAAATTCAAGTCATCCTTTTTGACCTTATTGCCTTATGCCTTGGGCCTTATTCTTGGGGCTATCGCCGCCTTGATTGGCATCCAAAGAGGATATCATGCCGCGCCATTTACTTTGACAGGCCTTTTCGCTGGCTTTGTGGCAGGTTCTCTTCCGGTGGCGATCTCTGAACTTCGAAAAGGGAATAACGCGAAAGAAAAATGGGTCCACGCCATCGCTTTTTTACTCTGTTTCGCCTTAGCGGCCCTCTTGGGGATTATCACGGCCCTTACGGATTTTCGATTAACGATCTTTGATTCCGAAGGCCACCTCTCATGGTATGTCTATCTGATGATGCTTCTTGCTGGCTATCTTGGGGCCTTTGCCTGCGTTGTTCCAGGAATCTCAGGGTCGATGTCTTTGATGGTCATTGGAATGTATTATCCGATTCTGAATACCTATACGGGGAAAGAAGCCATCTGGCATTCAGGGAATCAGACCACGATTGTCTTAGGCCTTCTTTTGGCAGGCATTTTAGTCATTGGGGCTATCTTGGGAATCATCACCGGATCGAAGATCATGAAATATTTCTTATCCCAAAGAAGAGTCTCCACGTTCTATGGGATTTTAGGATTGGTTTTAGGCTCTTTGGTGTCGATGTTCATGAATTCGAGCATCTATCCTTTATATCCTACCATCGCGGTTTGGGATTATATTCTGGGGGCAATTCTTTTCGTTCTTGCTGGCGTTGGCATGTTTTTCCTTGTTTTTTATGCCGGCAAGAAAGAAAAAGAGGCATCTGTTTCTGATGCCTCAAAACCCCAATAGATTTATTTCTTGTTGAAGACCATCTTGGCGATATCTTCCGTCGGAAGGCCCATGACATTGTCATAGCTCCCTTCGATATGGTTGATTAAGCCTGCCTCATCTTGGATGCCATACCCGCCTGCTTTATCGAAGGGGCGGTATTTTTCAACATATCCGCGAATTTGCTCCTCGCTCAATTTGTTGAAATAGACATAAGATTTGACGGTCCGGGAAATCTCTTTCCCTGGTCCAAGGTAAGTGTAAGAAGATAAGACGACTTGGCGTTTGCCTGATTCTTTCTTCAACATCCGGATGGCGTTCTCTTTATTTCCCGGTTTGCCAAGGACCTCGCCATCGAGGATCACGATCGTGTCACAGGCTAAGACTTCATCGTTAGGATATTGCGAATGGATGGCATAGGCTTTGGTGCGGGCTTCCTCATAAGCCAATTCACTAGGAGGAATCACGCGATCAAGGCTTCTTTCGTCGATGTTAGGGATGATGACGGTGAAATGTTTCACCAATTTTTTGAGTAGCTCTTTTCTTCTAGGAGAGCCAGAGGCAAGGATAAACATAGGCTAATATTATTTCTCCGCGGCGTTCATGATTATCGGCACGATCATCGGATTCCGTTCCGTGCGACGATAAATGTAGTGGGATAGAGCTTCTTTGATGGCTCCTTTGATTTCCGCGAAAGAAGCGCGTCTGACCATCACCTGTTCCACGGCTTCTTGGGCGTGCATTTGAGCATGGCGCACGACATGGGCGTCTTCTCGGGTGTTGAATCCTTTGGTATGGACGGCAGCCGGGACGACGATTTTGTTATGTTTGGCGTCCACGGTCAAAGTCACGATGACAATGCCATTGTCTTTCAGCTGCTCACGGTCATTGATGACAGAGCTAGAAAGACCATCAAGGTCGGTGCCATCGATATAGATGTCGTCAGCGGGAACGTGAATCCCCAAATTCTTGACTTCGTGGTTTCTTAGTTGGAGCATGTCCCCATTGGCGCAGATGAAGGTGTTTTCTTTAGGGATTCCGATTTCCTGTGCCAATTCGGCATGAAGTTTGAGCATCCGGTACTCTCCATGGGCAGGCATGAAATAGGATGGTTTAGCCAAACGCAACATCAAACGTAATTCCTGCCGGGAAGGGTGACCAGAGGAGTGGAGAGAGAAGGCGATGCCGTTTTGTTTGACGTCTGCCCCTTCTTTGACCAACATATTCACGAGTTTGTCGATCAAAGCCCCATTGCCTGGGATTGGGTTGGAGGAGAAGATGATGGTATCTCCCGGGACGATATGGACCGTCTTATGCTCACCTTTGGCGATTCGGGAGAGGGCGGCCATTCTTTCCCCTTGCGAACCAGTGCAAAGAATGCAGATTTCGCTAGGGCGGAAATTCTTGATCTGATCGTCTTTGATGATCGCCCCATCAGGAATCTTGATGATTCCGTATTGTCTGGCGATTCCGACGACCGTTTCCATCGAACGGCCGATGATGCAAAGCTTGCGGTTGTGCTCGACGGCAACTTCGACAACCTGCTGAATACGGTTGATATTCGAAGAGAAAGTCGAAACAATGATGCGGGCAGGGGCTTTGTCAAAGATTTCTTCGACCCCTTTCCGGACATGCGTTTCCGAAGGAGTGTAGCCTTCGATTTCAGCATTGGTGGAGTCGGCGAGCAAAAGATCGACCCCTTCATCGCCTAATTTAGACAATTTGGAGATTTCGAAAGTCGGTCCGACAGGAGTCAAATCGATCTTGAAATCGCCAGAATCGATGATTCTTCCTTCCTTGGTGTCCACGCAGATGCCATAAGAATCAGGGATTGAGTGGGTGACACGGAAGAAAGAAACGGTGAAATCATCGCCGATATGGATGACGGAATCCGAATCGTATTCGATGATTTTCACCGGATCTTTGATTCTTGCGTCATCTAATTTATGACGGATTAAAGCAGCCGCCAAACGAGGGGCGTAAATCACAGGGACATAGACGGAACGGATTAAGAAAGGAATCCCTCCGATATGATCTTCGTGACCGTGGGTGATGAATAGGGCTTTGATTTTGCTGCGATTGTCTTTGAGATAAGAATAATTGGGGATGACATAATCGACCCCAGGCAAAGTCGCTTCTGGGAAACGGACCCCGGCATCTAGTAAGATGAGGCTCCGTTCGGATTCAATACAATATGTATTTTTGCCGACTTCGCCCAGACCGCCGAGGGCAAAAACATTCACGCCATTTTGAAAACCTATCATGGAAAGGCCTCCTTCTAATATTCGTACCAACGAAAATATGTTTCTTTTGGCTTTGACAACTATACCACAAGTCACCCCTTTTTCATTCAAGATAAAGAATGAAAGCGGTTAACTTGGCATAAGCCAAAGAAGATTATGCCGCCTGCTTTTGACGGAAGGCATGGATGAGGAAAAAGAGAGAATAGCCAAAAATTGGCAAACAAATCAGGTAGAGGAAGAATTCGAAAGAACCCATAAAATCGAGTGGAATCCACATTTGGAAATTCTCCGCGACATAATAAGGATTGAGGATATTGAGCAAGAAACAAGCGACCATCAATGAGGTGACGAGCAGGAAATTGGCGATGGAAATGATTTTCTTTGCCTTTGTAGAAAGATTGATTTTGATCTCTCCTCGGTTGGTCAGGACAAATTCATAATACCCTAAGGCCAAGAAATTCCAAATGATGATGGCATAGACTTCCCAATAAGAAATCGAGGAAGCGTTCAAATAATTCTGGAAAAGGCCGTCAAGAAGGGCGCCGCTGAAATAACAGGAAAAGACGATGAATAACGGGCGAAGGATGGAAGCAAAGACATAATGGACCTTGTTTCCGACAAAAGGGAAATATTCTCGTTCGGCGTCTTTATTTTTCCTCACATAAAGGAACAGATAAACCCCAAAAAGAATGGAAGACAAGTAGAAGAGATAGAGTTCGAGAGGGAAAATGACAGAGAAACTACGATCTCCGAAGAAATAAACCCCGCACCCCCAATAAATCGACGTGACAAGGATTCCTATTGCCCCAACAGAAGTGAGAATGATGCCATTCACGAACCCCGTGCGATAGAATTTGCTTCCATTGCGAGGATAAAGAAGCAGATGGAGAAGAATGAGCCAATAAAAAGGAAGAAGATATCCAACTTCAATCGGCAAGACTCTCCATTGATGGGAGAAATCCTGCAAATCGGCGGATAAAATATGGAATGATTTGAATAACATCACTCCAGCGAAGAAATAAAGTATCGCCTCAACGATTTTCAGACAGAGCCTTGTGGTTTTATTCATAAAGAACTCTCCCAAGTCGACGAATGTTTGACATTGCTTGGATCGTCATAATCTAGATAAACGTGTTTCAAAGACCAGCGGTGGTCTTTCTTTAATTCGATTAAGGAATAACCAATCCAATCAAAACCTTCTTGATCTTCATAATAATAAAGTTCTGGCGTTGATTTCACTCCATAGCCTAACAACACATCTTGATAAGAAACAACGTTGTCATTGGAATGGTCATGACCGAAGAAGATTCCTTGCATATTGATGTTTTTCGCCGCATCAAAGAATTCAGAATCTAATTTGGTGGCGCAACATTTTTCATGCGATTCACCCATAATATGTTTGCTTGGATCTTTAAGGGCTTCCTCTTGGGCGGCAAACATCTCTTTGGGAGGAATATGAATAAAGCCTAAGGAAGGGACGTTCGTGCCACCGACTTCGCTGTCTTTGGCCATTCTTTTCAGCCAATCGACTTGATCCTGATGGATGTTGTCGTATTGATAAGTCAATCCGTTGTCGTGGGCCAAGGAATTAGAATCAAGGCAATAAATCTGCCAAAGCAAATTGGAGCCGTCTTTGATATCGATCAAATAATTCGTCTCTCCGTAGACGTTATCGCCATCGACGATTCTGGTGATGGAATTTTTCGCCGAGGTGATTAAGGAATTCAGATAAGCAGTGGACCACGTACCCTCTTTTTCGTGATTTCCATAAGTGAAAGCCAAAGGAAGATTCCAGCCGTCAAGGTAATCGATCAAGGATTTCAGAATATATGGATTGGCATTCAAGACGATATCGCCGGTGATGACGACAAGGTCAATATGGCCTTCCTCGGAAAGGGCATTTTTTAAGATGGCATCCATGTAAGCTTTGGATTGTTCCAAAATCGTGACATAGCTCCAATGGATGTCGGTCAGTTGCATGATTTTGAAAGTCTCCTCTTGGAAAGAAAGCTCAGAACGATAATCTTCCAGCGGATGTTCCACCTTGCCACCTTGGCAAGACGAAAGCAACATGGCCAAAAAGAGAGCAACAGTAGATTTATTTCGCTTCATTGTAATGATTTTAATTCAAATAACATTAGATGGCAACCGCGCCAGGCAATTTTTTATAGGGGTCCTTTTTGTCGATTCGATCGTAGAAAAAAACTCCTGAAAGATGATCGATTTCATGTTGCAAGACGATGGCATCAAACCCTCTAGCATGGATGAGAACATCTTCATTTTTGATGGCATCAAAGGCTTTGACGGTGACTTTGAAATCACGATAAGCATAGCCAGGATGCGATCCATCGACAGAAAGGCAGCCTTCGCCAGCCTCGAGATAACATTTCTTAAGCGAATTGGCGACAATCTTTGGGTTGACTAAGGCGTGTTCGACCGCCTCGTGCGTTTCCGGGTCGGTTTCATAATAGATCACCAACATCCGTTTATAGACCCCAATTTGAGGAGCGGCTAAGCCAACTCCTTCCCGGACGGCGGGATATTTCTCACGGAAGGCGGGGTCTTGTGTTTCTTTAAGATAATCCATCATCGAAAGAATCGTTTGACGGTCTTCTTGGCTTAAAGGCATCGTCACTTCTTGGGAAGGCTGGTGGATTCTTGGGTTGGTGTCTTTGACAATCTTGAGATTCATAACAAGCCAATTGTAGCATAGAAACCCTCAAGAAGTTAAAATATGCAAGCATGGAACAAACATTAGTCGCCTCATTAAGTGAATTAAAGCAAGCCCTCAAAGATGACCCCAGGGTCAAAAGGCTAAACGAACGAGAAGAAAAACTTCTTCTGGATCCTGAAGTGGTGGAACTCATCAAAAAGAAGAATCTTCTAGAAGACGATTATGAAACTCTTCTTTCTTACACAAAACCTTCTGAGGAGGCATCAGAACGCGCCCAAAAGGCGTTATATGAAGCCAAACTAGCCTTAGACACCCATCCTTTGGTGAAAGAATACAACGACGCTTATCTAGAGGTCCGTGACCTTTATTTAGAGATCGACGACATCCTTTTTGGGGAATTCCGTTCCAAAACCTTATCGAGCGAGGCAAAATAAATGATCAAAATCTCAGGGGGAAAATACCGTTCTCGGATGATTGAAGTGCCACCTTCCATCACCGTTCCGACCAAAGCGATGACGCGGGAGGCCATCGCTAGCGCCATAAAAAAGAACATTCCTGAGGCCAGAGTCCTCGATCTTTTCGCCGGCAGTGGGGCGTTAGGGATTGAAATGCTTTCCCGTGGGGCCTCTTCGGCGACTTTCGTCGATGCCTCGAAAGAAGTCGTCAACATCATCAAAAACAACCTATCTTCTCTGAAGGAAACGCATTATGAACTTCTGAATGAAGATTTTAGAGGTGCCTTATCTATCTTAAAAGAACCCTATGATATCGTTTTCTTAGACCCTCCCTATAAAGAAAAGGGATGGTATCAAGAAGCAATCCATCTTCTTTTGGAAAAAGAATTGCTCAAAGACAATGCCTGCATCGTATTAGAATATGAAGGGGAGATCGTCGTGGATGAAACCCCATTCCGTGAAGTCCGTTCTTATCGTTATGGACGGAGCAAAATCAAGATTCTCTGGAGGTAATTTATGGCGAAAATCGCAGTATATCCTGGTTCATTTGACCCAATCACCATCGGCCATATCAACGTTTTGGAACGGGCTTTGAAAGTCTTTGACGAAGTGATTCTTCTTTTGGCGGTCAACCCAGGGAAGAAATCGACTTTCACCGCGGAAGAACGTCTCGAGATGATGAAAGAGGCGGTCAAAGATTATCCCAATGTCAAAGTTGATTATGACCCAGGCTTGGTGGTTTCTTATTGTCGCAAAGCCGGGGCGAAGCATATCATCCGCGGATTACGTGCCGTCACCGATTTCGAATATGAATTCCAATTAGCCGCCTCCAATGAATTCGCCGACCCAGACATTGATATGGTCTTCTTCATGGCGAGAAAAGAAGAGACGTTCATCTCTTCCTCTGCCGTCAATGAACTCCAGAAAAACGGCGTGGACGTCAGCCCTCTCGTCCCTCCTGTCGTCCTACGTTTTTATCAGAACAAATAACTTCTGGCCCATTTGAATCGATTAGAGATTCCTATCTCCGATCCATTGTTTCTTTAGGCAAATGCAGGAATCAACAAAACGCCTGCCCTAGATGGGTATTTTGAGGTGCGATTCCTTGGGTGGCCCAAAAAATTCCACCATCGCGGTAACCAGCGGGAGATAAGAAAAACGCCAAAACGTTAATCGATCTGCTGAAGCCTTATTGTCATGAGAAGATCTCTTATCGCTGATGCCCGTTTTGAAGCACAAGACAACGTTCGTTCGATCTCTAGGACAGCTTGATTTTTCATGAGAAAGAATCATTCGCTTCTTTCCTTTCTTTTGAATCATCGGTTATAATTAGATGCGTAAGACTTTTATCTAAATCAAAGGAGAATTTAAAAGAAATGAAACGTTCTTGCACTTTTCTACTTTTGCTTTCGGGGTCTTTTTTGCTTGCCGGATGTGGCCAGCATGAAACCCCACCCTCGCCTTCTTCCGGAGCCCCATCCTTAAGTGAGGAAGTCTCCTCGGAAGAACCGATCTCCTCGGAAGAAATCATCGATACCATTTCGATTGCTGACGCTAAGAAAGCAGAAGATGGAACCGAAGTCACCGTCCGTGGCTTAGTCACCCAAATCCTCTACAAAAGTGATAAAACGACCATCTCTTATGTTTGGCTCTCTGATGGGGCTGGCATCTGCGTTTACCCAGATAAAGATAAGCCGATCTCTGCCACCAAAGGTCATTATCTTACCGTCAAAGGAACCTATACCGTCTATAAAGGGTTACCACAAATTGCTTCTCCGACCATTTTGAAAGACGAAGAAGCTTCTAGCATCCCAGAAGAGATCGTTCCTTCCTCTTTTGTGAAAGGAGAGGCTTTTGTCTCCGATGTTCTCGCCCTTCCTGTCACCCCAGAAAATGTAGGGGATATCTATCAAATTCACGCTCGAGTGAGACAAGGCAATTACAACGCTTATTATCTCGATGCCTTCTCTGGCGATGAAACCCTTTTGACTTATTCTGCCTCCTCTTATTCGGAATATTCTTTCCTTTCCGATTATATTGGCAAAGATGTCACCGTCCTTAGTGTCTTAGGAAACCCAAAGACTTCTGGCAACAATCTCAGCTGGAGAGTCTGCCCGATTGCCGTTTTAGGAGAATATGAGATTGATGATAAAGCCAAATTAGCCGGCATCGTCAACGAGCCATTCCAAGATGTCTCAACCCTTCTTTTTGCGGCAGGAAGTCAGACCCTCCCTACAGCTTCCAATATCCTCGAAGGGGCGATTTTCTCTTATGCTAGCAATGATGAATCCGTTGCCACAGTCACTAAGAATGAGACCGACTGGACTCTTTCTTATGATGCTAGCAAACCATTCACCATCACCGCGACCCTCACCTTAGGGGAGGCGAATTTAGAAGTGACACAAGATTTCGAAGTAAAGACCGAAGTTCCTACCGTCACTCCAGATAAGATCGAAACGCTTCGTTCTACAGGAGAAAATGGCGCCACAATCCATTTGGAAGCAGTGGTTTTAGGCGGTGTCTTTGACAATGGCCACACTTACGATACTCGCTTCAATTCTTATTATGTGATGGATGCTTCCGGGTCGATTCAAATCACTCTCACCCCAGAGATGGCCAAATCTCTCATCCTTCATAAAGGAGAGAAAGTCTGGGTCGAAGGAACTTGGGATATCTATGCCCAGGCCGCCAATTCCAAGAAAGTCATCAATGCGAAGATCTCTTATCTTGAAAGCGGGGAACATCCTCTTCCTAGAGAGATCGGAAAGAAAACTTTCGATGAGATGTACAATTATACCGTCGATATTGACAACAACCGTGCTGGAGATGTCTTCTATATGGATTGCATCTTAAAGAAATTCGACACCCAAAACGGCACTCAATATTATGTCTTTGGACCAGAGACTACTGATTTTGAAACCGGAACGAAGAAAAACATCTATCATTCGACTGGCGCTGATTTCAGCTATCTTGATTCCTTCGTTGACAAGAAACTCACCGTTTTGATGGGCATTCACGATAAGAAGGCCGTCTCTTCTGGCGAAGCGACAACCGGCGGTTATTATCGTTACGATCTTGTCTCCGATTGCCTCACTCCAATCGAATAAGACGGTTTCTTTTAAGGCTCTCGCTTGAGAGCCTTTTTTCTTTCATCAAGAATCGCTTTAAATGACGATTGATTTGATCTGAATCAAAAAGAAAACCCCGCCTTGTTGATGCGGGGTAAGAAGATGATAGGGATTAGCGAATCAAGGAATAAGCCTCTTCATCGACATAAATGGTGACGTCTGGGTGATTTCGCAAAATCGAGCAAGGCATCGCTTCGCTGACTGGTCCTTTTAAAAGACCATAGATGGCTTTGGCTTTGTTCTTTCCTGTTGCAATCAAGACGATTTTTCTAGCGTTCATGATGCTTTTCAGACCCATCGTGACGGCTCTGGTAGGGACTTCGGAAATATCATGGAAAAGACGGGAGTTGTCTTTGATCGTTGAAGGAGCCAATTCCGTTTCGTGAGTCAAAGAATCAAAGGAGGTGCCAGGCTCATTGAAGGCGATATGGCCATCAGAGCCGATGCCTAGGATTTGGATGTCAATGCCGCCGGCCTTCTCAATCATCTCATCATAATGGCTCATATAAGACTGATAATCCCCAACGCCAAGCAAAACGTGGGTCTTGTCTTTGTTGATGTCGATGTGATCGAAAAGATTCTTGTTCATGAAATACCGGTAAGATTGAGCATGGCTTCCCTCCAATCCGACATATTCATCCAGATTGAAGCTGCTGCATCCTTGGAAGGTCACTTTCCCTTCTTGGTTGGCCTGAATCAAATCGGCGTAGACTTTCAAAGGAGAAGTGCCGGTGGCAAATCCCAAAACGGCGTGGGGTTTGGCGTGGATGGTTTGGATGAATTCCTCGGCGATCAATCGAGAAATCGCCTCTTCATTTCCGACAATGACTTTCATGGTCAATTCTCCTTTCTTTTGATGACCATCTCATTGGTGGATTTCACAATCAGATCTGGTCCATAAACCCCACGGCACATCGTCAAAGGATAAACCTGGGTGTTCTGTCCGATGATGGTTCCTGGGTTTAAGACGGCGCCACATCCGATGTCGGCATGATCCCCCAAAAAAGAACCGATTTTACGAATTCCCGTCGGAATGTCGATTCCATCGTTATGGATTATGACAGAATGGTTGTCGCTTCTTAAATTGGAAAGGATCGATCCTGCCCCCATATGGGCGTAATTTCCTAAAATGGAGTCGCCGACGTAGTTATAATGGGGCACTTGGCAATGACGCATCAAAATCGAATTTTTAAGTTCGCTGGAATTGCCGACGACCGACTCATCTCCGATAATGACGCTGCCTCGGATATAAGCCCCCGGCCTGATTTCGACATGATTGCCGATGACACAAGGACCGATGATGGTGGAGGTTGGGGCGATTTTAACTTCTTTGCCAATCAAGACGCCTTCTTTCCATAAGGTATACCCTTCGATTCCTTCCTCGACTAATTGGGTGACATAGTCTTTAAGAGAAGGAAGCAGCTCATAAGGATATTGTTTGGAAAAGACGTAATCATCGATGAAAGGGATCCCGCTAGGTTGATATAAATCAACGCATCTAATCTTGCTCACAGACGTATCCTCCTTTCTTGATTAAGGCGTAGACGTCGTTGATGTATTTCTGGCATAAGGATTCATCATCGGCTTCTACCATAATGCGGATGACAGGCTCGGTGCCTGATTCACGGAGCAAGATTCTTCCCTCGTCGCCTAATTCTTGATTGATCTCTTTGACTTTCTGCTGAATGATAGCGTCTTGGGCCACGGCCCGTTTATCGACGACGCGGACATTCTTCAAAAGTTGGGGATAGAGATGGACGGAGGAGGATAATTTGCTGAGACTAGAATGATTCTCAATCATCTCCTCGGTGATTTTCAAAGCCGTGAGGATGCCATCTCCTGTCGTCGCATATTTTCGGATGATCACATGGCCGGATTGCTCTCCTCCTAAGCCATAATTTTTCTCTAACATCCTTTCATAGACAAAACGGTCACCAACGGTAGTCTGTTCATAATTGAGTCCTGCGGCTTTAAAAGCCTTCAAGGCTCCGGAATTGGACATGACGGTAACCACGACAGTGTTCTCGTTTAAGGCCCCTTTTCGCTTTAGGGCAGTCCCCAGGATATACATAATCTGGTCGCCATCGACGGGGTTGCCTTTCTCATCGACGGCAATGCAACGGTCCGCATCGCCATCGAAGGCGAAGCCAACATCAAGCTTATTCTCTTTAACATAACGGCAAAGATTTTCGATATGAGTGGAGCCACAATCTTTGTTGGTGTTTAAGCCATTTGGCTCAATTCCGATGGCATAGACGTCCGCGCCCAAAGCGCTGAAGACGTTTCTGGCGATATTCCAGCTGGCCCCATTCGCACAATCCAGCCCGATTTTGAGCCCTCGGAAGGATTTTGAGACCACGGAAATCAAATAACCGGTGTAACGATTCCTTCCTTCGACATAATCGGTAATCGAGCCAATCCGTTCTCTGGTGGCATAAGGAAGATCATCGCCTTCGATCGGAAGACGGCTCATGTCTTTGTCAAGATAGGCTTCGATTAAAGAGGTGATCTCATCGTCAAGCTTCTCCCCTCTGCCATTTAAGACTTTAATCCCATTGTCATAAAAGACATTATGGGAGGCGGTGATCATCACGCCACAATCAAACCCTTCTGTTCTGGTGACGAAAGAAACGCTAGGGGTGGTGGTGACATGCAACAGATAAGCGTCTGCCCCAGAAGCAGAAATGCCTGCCGCTAAGGCGTATTCAAACATATAAGAGCTTCGTCTTGTGTCTTTGCCGATTACGATCCTTGCTCTTTCTCCCTTTTGATGGCGGGAAGCAAATTGAGCGCTGCCATAATACCAGCCTAAGAAACGGCCGACTTGATAAGCGCGATCCGCGGTCAGGATTTTGTTGGATTCCCCTCGGAAGCCATCGGTTCCGAAATATTTGTTCTTTTCTTTTTTGCTCTCGCTTTTCGTCACTTTGCTGACGATGACATCATCGTTGAGTAATTCGTCTGCTGAGATTTGGAACAATTTGCAAAGTCCGAGGATTTTGTCGATTTGGGGCGAGGATAATTCCATCTCCCATTTGGAGACGGATTGCCGCGACACATCCAAGGCTTCTGCCAATTGTTCTTGACTCATTTGCGCATTAATTCTTAAATGCGAAATTTTTTGTCCAATTGTCATTTTAACTGCGCAACCATTGGTTGCTAAACCTTTCGATTAATCTAATTTTTCTACTTTTCATCGAAAATATCAACTAAAAAATGTGTTTTTATCGATATGTCAACTTTAGTTGCGTTAGGATTTCCAACAAGCCATTGTCTTTTTAATCATAAATAAGGATAAAAGAAAAACGAGCCTTCAGGAGACTCGTTTCTATCTTTTTTGGAAGAGGATTAAAGCTGTTTGGTGAAGAGATTGGTGGTGCTGTAATCGTCAGTGTGGTTCCACATATTCAGAAGCAAGGTGGCACGGGAAAGATCCGAATCACCAGAGACGGTGAATAAGATTTCCGAAAGACCGGCACGGCCTTGAGAGATGGCTTTTTGGGTGAAATCAACCAAGCAAACGCATGGAAGCGGGAAGTCCTTCAATGGATCAGAAGTAGAGCTGCTGGTGTTATTCAAAGCGAATTGGTCATAAGAATTCTCAGAAACGGAAGCGCGGGTCTGATAAGAGGCTTTATAAAGTTCTGGGCCAGCGACGTTAAAGAGGTTGGAATTGGTATAGAGGTAACGTTGGAAGGCACTTGGGGAGCCAGCCAATTTGATCTCCTCATCATTATCATTATCGGCGATATAGGAAGTGTTGACGGCTTTTAAGGAGAATGGGATGAAAGTATCGTCGTTGGCGGACATATTATATTGGGCATTGTCCCATTTCTCAGAGAGATATTTCAATCCGGTCTCGATATTGTTCGAAGCAGTATTTTCTTCTTTGTAGAAGACCACGAAGAATTTTTCGCCATATTGCTTGGTGAAGCCAACATAATCATTCGCGGTGGTGGTTTTTGTTTGGGCATCGTCGTAAGCCTTGGTGGTGTATTCATAAAGGCTTTGGGTCATTTTATCGGCATCGCTGTTAACTTCTCCTAAGACGAATCTCTCATTTTGCAAGGAAAGGTCATAGTTCTTGAAGAATTGGCCATTTCCTTCCCCAGCGAAAGATTGCATCCATTTGGTGATGTAAGGAATGGAGAAAATAACGGCAAAAATCGTGCCGACGATCAATAATGGCTGAACCCACGCGGTTTCTTTAATCCAGCGCCAAATCTTCACAAAAAATGCGCCGATAGCTTTAAGTATTACCATGGAAAACCTCCGAAAAAGGAACCTGTTTCCTAGAAACAGCGTTTAAATCTTATCATTTACCACTTTCATAAGCAACAAAACATCGTATTTTCTTTTGGAAAGAAAAAGAGGTGGCTTCGAATAATGATTTAATCACAAATTTAGGAATTGTTCCTAACTTTTCTTTTTTGATTGTAGAAAAATTGGCTTCGCTTATAATTCGATAGTATGAACAAATTGAAGAAGAGCATAGCCAATTGGAAAGAAAGAACCAATGACTGGCTTTATGACCATATGCCGGTCAAACATGGTCTGGATTATCTCTGGGCCTTTATTCTTTCTACCCTCTCGGCCTTAGTCTTCGCCTTCGGTTACAACTGCTTTATCAACTTGCAGACCCTGAAAGGCTCAGAATGGGTGATTGACAAATTCGTGGCCGGTGGGGTTTCTGGTCTTTCCCAGACGCTGACGGTCTTTTTGGAAGTCTGCGGGGTGCGTTTTACTGTCTCCCAAGAACATGTCCTCTTCTCCGTCCTTTATTTTGCCTTCAACGTCCCGATGATCATCTTAGCTTTCTTCGGGATTGGCAAACGATATACGATTCTGACTCTTATCAGTGTCGCCGAAGCCTCTCTTTTCAATGAGCTTTTGACCCCTCAGAATGTCGAAATCATCAATCAAATCGCCCAATATGTCAACAACAATGGAGGCTTATTGGCCCGTGTCATTTTTGGCGGGGTTACCACAGGTTTAAGCAGTGCCTTGGCCTTTAAAGGGGATTTCTCGGCCGGGGGGATTGACATCATCGCCTATTATATTGCTCTGAAAAAGAGAGCTACCGTGGGCAAATATGCGGTGGCGATCAATGCTTGCACGTTGACGTTATATACGATTCTTTGTTGCACGCAGGATGGCTGGGGTGAATTTGCCAAAGTCGGGGAACATTGTGCCCGCGCTATCTTCTCTGCCGTGTATTTGTTTGTCTCAGGCTTGGTGATTGACCGCATCCACACGAGAAATCGCAAAGTGAAGATGCAAATCGTCAGCAACAACCCTGATTTAGGGCAATTTATCATCTCTCATCTTCCTCATGCGGCGACGATGTTCAAAGGAATCGGGGTCTATACGGGGCAAGAACGTTATGTCTTCGATATCGTCATTTCGTCTTACGAATTGAAATCCGCCATCAAGTTGGTGCGAGGAGAAGATAAGACGGCTTTCATTGAGATCTTGCCTCTGGTTCAAGTGGAAGGTCATTTCTACATGAAACCGATTAAATAAAAAGAAAATGTCTCCCCCGTTTGGAAGGAGACATTTTTATTTATCGTTGACTTATTTGAAATAGGCCACTCGGCCTTCTTTTCTTGCCAGGGGCTTTGGCATCTCTTTTGCCGGATAGCCAAGGATCATGTGGCCAATGCCATAATATTCTTCCCCATATCCGGCTTCTTTTAATAATTGCCTGCCATAGCCTTCTTGACATTCTTCATAAGCCCGATGGATCCAACAACTGCCTAATCCTAACGAAGTGGCGGCATTCATCATATTGCTGATCATGCAAGAGCCGTCATAAACCCCTAGAGGCCCTGAGGCGATGACTAATAAGACAACCGGTGCCCCATAAAATGGGGATGCGCCTTCTCTTCCCATCGCCGCGGCATTTTGTTTTTCTAATTCGTCACGGATTTCTTTGTTGGTGATGACAATCACCGCATCTCCTTGGGACCCTCTCCCGGTTGGGGCATATAGTCCTGCCTCAACGATTTGTTTTATGAATTCTTCTGGAACCTCTTTGTCTAGATATTTCCGACAAGAACGACGGTGAATTAAAGTGTTGATGGTTTCATTCATAATGACTCCCTCCTAACTATCTCTATTTTAACAAGAGAAGAAGCGGTGACAAAGAATGCCTAAGGGATGATGATTTACTATGAGAATATGGCCTAAATAAGCAGAATGTTGTTGTGTAAAACAACTCATGCTCGACGCCACATATTAATTAACCATCGATGCCGAAATTTAAGAATTAGGTTAGTTTCTTTATTGGGCAGTAAAATCAATTTACTAACCAATTGATGGTGGATTTTGGGTAGAAAATAGGTGTTGTGGTTGGAAAAATTGAATCGAGAAAAGAATGCTCTCTTAAGATTCAATTGTTCCAAATTTAGGATTTTATTCAAGAAAAATTCAGTCGATAACGATACAAACGAATCGAAAAATCCTCGAAAGCCATGAATCTTATTTTGGCGTTTAAGGGAAAAATATTTAAGAAATCCGAGAAATGGTGATTTTCTGATATTAGCTAAAATCTCCTAGAGGGTGTGGCTTAACTGCAACATGATAAAAAATACATTAATGAAATGAAGTTCATCGCTATGCTTTATGCCTTTTGCGCCCACGTCATAATCGCTGTATTAGACAACGGGTGTAGGAACTTCGTATCTTTCTAAATTCGCCAAGCCCTTACTTTTGATATAATACGTTAAGATTATTAACTTAGGAGACGTAACTTTTTATGGCTCAAATAGATGAAAAAGTGTTGTGGGGCGCAGCTGAAAAACTTAGAGACAAGTGTGACCCAGCCGATTATAAAAACGTTGTTTTAGGCTTAGTTTTCTTAAAATACGTTAGCGATAAATTTGTTCTCAAATATAATGAATTAGTTAAATTCCATGATGGACGTGAAGATGACGAAGACTACTACATTCAAGACCATGTTTTTATTGTTCCGCATGAGGCATTATGGTCAGAAGTAGCTAAACATTCCAAACAAGAGGATTTAGGTCAAATTATCGATAATGCATTTGTTCTTCTCGAAAGAAACAACAACCAATTAAGAGGAATCCTCCCAAAGACATATTCGAAGAGTGATTTGGATAAAACGGCTTTAGGAGAGCTAGTCGATTTCTTCACAAACAACTTGAACATGGAAGACGCCGACGGCGACTTCTTTGGACAAGTCTATGAATATTATATTGGCGCCTTTGCTAAATATATCCCTACTAAGGGTGGTGAATTCTTTACTCCTAAATCAGTAGTGGAACTTATGGTTGATATTCTTGAGCCTTATAAAGGCAGAGTTTATGACCCATGCTGTGGTTCCGGGGGTATGTTTGTCCAATGTTCTAAATTCGTAAAAGAACATCAAGGTTTGGTTGATGACATTTCTATCTTTGGCCAAGAATCTAATCCTGGTACATGGAAAATGGCGAAGATGAATCTTGCTATTCGTGGATTAGAAGGCAATCTTGGCGAAAGAAATGGCGATTCTTTTACTGATGATTTGCACAAAACTTTAAGAGCGGATTTTATCTTGGCCAATCCACCCTATAACTTAAAAGATTATTGGAGACCATCACTTGAAGGTGATCCTAGATGGATATTCGGTCGTCCAAACGAGAAAGACGGCAACTATGCTTGGCTATCATTAATGTATGCAAAATTAGCGCCTAGAGGCAAAGCGGCAATACTTATGCCAAACGGTGCGACAACATCCAACTCAGATGCTGACTATAAAATTAGAAAAGCAATGATTGAATCTGGGAAAGTTGAGGCCATTTTGGCTTTACCAAATAAATTATTTTCCAACGTTTCCATCTCGGTTCAATGTTGGGTGTTAAATAGAGCAAAAACAGACACCGATGTTTTATTTATAAATGCTGATTCAATGGGAAAATTAATCAGTAGAAAAATTAGAGTTCTTGAAGATGCTGACATTCAAAAGATTGTTAAAGCATATAGAGACTTTGGCAGTGGTGTCTTAGAAGATGTCCCTGGTTTCTGCAAGAGGGCCACTCTTGATGAAATCATTTCCAAGGATTATTCACTTAATCCAGGACGTTATGTAGGAGCAGATGAATCTAACAAACTTTCTCCTGAAGAAATTCAAGAAGAACTTAGAAAAACTTCTGCTGAATTATTTGAATTAATGAAGGAGGGAAAAGAACTAGAAGAAAAAGTTAAAGAGATTTTAGAAGAAGAGATGAAATAGTGTCAACTATGTGGCGTTGGTCATTAATATTATGAACCTTAGTTTCAATGGCATTTAGAATTCCAATTGTTAGTAATGGTTGTGCTGCACCTATTTTGTATTGTGAAAGATTTAAAGTACCTAATAAATAATATCCATATTTAGGGAGATTATCACCTTTTATAGTTGCAATTAGCGTGTTATCAGTTACCCAATACTTACCACTAACAAATTGTGTAAATCCACAATTTGCTCCAACACGAGCAATAAGTGTATTAGGGCCATCTATAAGAAAACTATCCGTTTTTCCAACAATTCCTGTTGAACCATAGATTGGAAACATACCATTTTGGGATAATTTAATTCCTTTACCGTTACTAAAATCATATATTTCACTAAGCTTCATAGTGTGTACCTCACAATGTCAACTATGTGATGCTGTTCTTCTAAAGAAATATTTGGCAAAACCAATTCTTCAATTAAATCTTTGTTGAAGGTTGGAAAAGCGGTTTGGCTAAAATTAGCAACAATATCATAGTGTGCAATATTCTTTTCTGAAGTTAAAAAATAATATAAATACTTGCTTAGATATTGTGACGATTTACATCTAATTTGTATGAAACCACTACTTCCAACCAAATTACCTAAATTGGTTTTCACTAAATAGTTATGCTTAAGGCATGGTCTTACCGACGATATTAATATATCGCCTTGGCTTAGTTCTCTTTGAGCTCGCGATGGATAATTACATTTTAAAAACTGTGTAGAAAGCAACGACCCATCGTGTACAGATGATGTATCAATGTAATTAATATAGTCAAAATGTTTAATGTTTGATTTTGGGTTAATATAAGCAATATCTTTAACTTTTACTGTACTAGACATAATTTATGAAACTAAAAGAACTGGTAGAAATATGTTATGGCAAAAATCAACGTGATGTTGAAACAAATTTTAGTGATATCCCTATCCTTGGCACTGGAGGAATTATCGGATATGCAACAAAGGCTTTATACAGCGAAGAATCCGTTCTGATTGGAAGGAAAGGTACAATAGGTATGCCTTTTTATATCAATAAGCCTTTTTGGACTATTGACACCCTTTTTTACACTAAAATTAATCAAAGATTAAGTAAATGTCAAGAGAAAATTCAAAAAAGATTAATTTTTCTTCTGATGATGTTCGAAAATTTGCCTCCGAGCGCTTTGGAACGCTAAAAAAACTTGCTGAAAAGATAGGTGTAAGTCAACCAAACCTGACGCAAAGCCTGTCTGGAAAGCGACCTTTCGGTGCGTCTTGGCGTGAAAGACTCGCCGAAGTCGGATTTTTCGACTGGATTGAGCAAAAAAGTGAAAAATTAATCAAAGATGAAATTTCAAAAGACGAATTAATCAAAGATTCCGTAAATGTCAAGGGTGAACCCGAAATAAATGGAATTCTCGACCTTTCGGGAGCCATCGAGCTTTCGAACACGCCCGCAAGCCGCCTCGCCCAGCTCGTGGGGGTAAGCCCCGCTACCCTTGCCGCCTGGCAGAACGGCACCGCCACGCCCACCGTCGAGGAACTCTCCCGCCTCTTCAACCAGGTCGTAGCCCTCGCCCTGAGCTCCCGCCACGCCGCCACCACGCCCGAAGCAGAGAACCCACCCGCCCAAGCTACCGCGTGAGCGGGAACATTATCGAGCTGAGGTTTTAAATGTCTTCTAGCAGCATGTGCCAAACAGTCTATGATACCGTTCACACCGTTTCGTTCGATACGGTCAGCACCTTCGACACCGTGAAGGTGCAGCTTGATTCGAATTACTCTGTCCAAATTCTTCATGACGCCCAGCAGTTT
>CADBIO010000009.1 GCA_902794835.1 uncultured Erysipelotrichaceae bacterium | reverse complement strand
TTGATTTGGAGCTCACGCTCACGTTTGACAGTCTCAGCTTTGGCGATGTCCTTACGGACGAAGTGTAAGTCGTCTGGATGCTCTAATTGTCCGACGGCGGCTTGACGGCGAAGTTCGAATTGACGTTGTTTCAATTCAGCGATCTTCTCGTTAAGCTCTTCTGGGGTCAAGGCCCTTAATTCTTTAATGGTCATTATTTCGCTCCTTCCTCTGTTGCTGGAGTTTCGTTGCCGGTGTCAGAGACGGTTTCGGCGACGAGATTGTCTTCAGCTTCGAGTTTTTCAAGGGCGGATTCATGGGTCTCTTCCATCTTCTCAAGTTCTTCGGCAGAGAGCGCTTTGGTTCTCTTTAAGATCTTGGTCTTGATTGGGAGTTTGAAACCCGCTTGATGCAATGCTTTGAGCATGGTTTCCGCGTCAATGCCACCGATCTCGAAGATCACGCGGCCTTTTTTGACGACGGCTGCCCAGGATTCTGGGGAACCTTTACCGGAACCCATACGGACTTCGGCTGGTTTCTTGGTTCTGGCAAGATGAGGGAAGACTCTAATCCAGATCTTACCGGCTCTGTCGGTGTAACGGGAGAGCACGATACGAGCAGATTCGATTTGATGATTGTCGATGTAACCACCTTCAGTGGCCACAAGTCCATATTCGCCGAATTCGATGGTGTTGCCTTTTGAGGCGACGCCTTCATAGGAGAGGCGATGTGGACGGCGATATTTAACGCGCTTTGGCTGCAACATTTTCCTGTTCTCCTTCCTTCTTTTCCTCTGCGTCAACCTTCTTGGTGCTGCGGCAGATCCAGACTTTGATGCCGATATCGCCATAGGCGGTATTGGCGGTCACGGCTGCGAAGTCGATGTCGGCGCGAAGGGTTTCGAGCGGCACGACGCCAACTTTATAGCCTTCACGGCGGGCGATTTCCGCGCCAGCGAGACGGCCTTGGCACTGGGTTCTGCAACCGACGGCACCAGCCTTTCTCATTCTTTGAATCGCTTTCTTCTGCGTGGAGCGGAAGGATTGACGGTTCTCGATTTCGGATGCGATGTATTTGGCAATCAAGGTAGCATCGAGATCTGGGTTCTTGACTTCAACGATGTTGATCGTTGGAACACCGGATTTGACGACCTTCTTCAAGCCATTGCGGATCGCGATGATTTTAGCGTTGTCTTGTCCGAGGACGATGCCAGGACGGGCAACGAAGGCGTTGATGATGACGGATGCGCCTTTGTCTTTCTTGCTACGAGCGATGTCGATGTGGCTCACAACCGCTTCTTTGAGAAGAGGTTCTAAGTAACGACGGATGGCGATATCTTCGCCTAAGAACGTTGCGTAGTCTTTCTTGGAAGCAAACCAATTGGCTTCCCAGCCGCGGCTAATTCCGACACGGAGGCCGTTGGCATTAACTTTTTGACCCATTAGTTTACTCTCCTTATTTTCTTTCCTTCACAACAACACGAATGTTGGAAGTTCTCTTGATTAAGCCGGAAGAGGAACCTTTGCCTCTTGGCATGTATCTCTTCATTCTCAAGCCATCGGATGCTTGGATTTCAGCAACATAGAGTTTGCTGCCATCGAGTCCGAAGTTGTTGGTGGCGTTGGCGGCTGCCGATTTGATCAGTTTGGAAACTGGGGTGCAGGCGGAACGATTCACGTTCTTGAGGATGTTGAGGGCTTCTTCGACATCTTTGCCACGGACGAGGTCAAGGACGAGACGGACCTTACGTGGGGTGACGCGGACGTCTTTGGCAACGGCGAGAGCTTCGGTGACGGCTGGTTTTTCAACCTTCACTGGTTCAGCCTTCACAGCCTTTTTGGATTTCTTTTCGACTTTTTCAGTCTTCACTTCTTCTGCCTTGACTTCAGCTTTCTTAGCTTCTTTCTTGGCTTTTGGCGCTGCAGCTTTCTTGGCTGGAGCTTTCTTTACGGTTTTCTTTTCTTCTGCCATAATCTCACTCCTTATTTCTTGCCTGCAGCTTGATCGCCGAGGTTGTTGCCGTGGTGACCAGGGAAGTTGCGGGTTGGGGCGAATTCGCCGAGTTTGTGGCCAACCATATCTTCAGTGACGAAGACGGTGATGTGTTCTTTGCCATTATAGACAGCGAAGGTTTGTTCGACGAATGCAGGATAGATGGTCGAACGACGAGACCAGGTTTTGATGACCTCTTTTTTGCCCGATTTCTTGATGGCTTCGACTTTTTTGAGAAGGTAAGCATCAACAAACGGTTCTTTTTTCAATGAACGGGACATGATTCGATCTCCTTTCCTTATTTGCCATTTCTACGTCTTACGATGAGACGAGTGGAATTCTTCTTGACGCGACGGGTCTTAACACCCATTGCTCTCTTACCCCATGGGGTACGTGGGGCGTCACGGCCGACTGGGCATTTACCTTCACCACCGCCGTGAGGGTGGTCAACTGGGTTCATCGCAGAACCACGGACGGTTGGGCGGAAGCCCTGGTAACGGGTTTTGCCAGCCTTGCCTTTGTTAACGAGGTTGTAATCTTCGTTTCCGACAATGCCGATGGTGGCACGGCATTGGCCCAAGACTTTGCGGACTTCACCGGAAGCCAAACGGAGGATGATATATTTTCCGTCGGTACCGAGGACCTGGGCGCTAGTGCCAGCAGCGCGGCAGAGTTGTCCGCCTTTGCCTGGCATCAATTCAACGTTATGAACGAAGGTGCCTTCAGGGATGTTTCTGAGTTCAAGGTTGTTGCCAACTTTGATGTCGGTTGCTGGGCCAGAGACGATAACGGTTCCCACATTGAGATCTTTCGGTCTGATGATGTAGCGTTTTTCGCCATCAGCGTAAGCGAGCAAGGCGATGAAGGCGGTACGATTTGGATCGTATTCGATCGCTTTCACGGTTGCTGGGATTCCGTCTTTGTTGCGACGGAAGTCAATGATTCTGTAACGGTTTTTGTTTCCACCGCCGCGATGACGGCAGGTGATGACTCCTTGATTGTTACGGCCACCGGAATGCTTTTTGGTGACGAGCAATGACTTTTCAGGAGTGGTCTTGGTGATTTCGGCATACGAGAGCGAGGCCATTTCACGTCTCGATTTCGTATATGGCCTATAAGTTTTGATTGCCATTTTTCTTTCTCCTATATTGGATGCTTTTTAAATCTTTTATTTATATATAAGGATATAAAGCGAGATTTAATGGTGATTCCTTACTCTTTGAAGAGGTCGATCGCATCGCCTTCATGGATGGTGATGATCGCCTTCTTGTAACCGGAGATGTGGCCTTGATAGCGGCCGCCTCTGGTTGTGCTCTTAGCAAGGACGTTAACGATCTTGACATCGTCGACAGACACTTGATATAAGCGTTGGAAGCTTTCCTTGATCGCGGTCTTGTTCGCTTTGGCAGCGACTTTGACGGTGACTTTGTTCGAATTTTGAAGGAGAGCCATGCTCTTTTCGGTGATGACTGGTGCAAGGATAATCTTGTAGTCAGCAGCGACTGGAGCGGAGAAGACTTTTTTCTTGTCTTCTTTCTTTTCGACTTTTTCTGCCTTCTTAGCAGGGGCTTTCTTGGCTTTTGGAGTTTTGGTTTCTTCCACTGCTTCGACGGTTTCTTTCTTCTTGGTTGCCATTATTTAAGTCCTCCTTCGAGGGTTTCGATGTCTTTCTTGCCGATCACAAGGACGTTGGCATTGAGGACATCATAAACGCTGATATTGTTGACGGCACGGAGTTCCAAGCGATCGATGTTGCTGGCGCTCTTGATGACCTTTTCGTCAGAAGCGACGAGCAAGATCTTGCCTTCGGCTTTGATATTCACTAAATCTTGGGCGAATTCTTTGGTGGAGACCTTCTTGACTTTGAGATCGTCAACGACGATTAAGCCTTTGACGGCCTTCTGAGAGAGAACGGTCTTTAACGCGAGTGCGTGAGCCTTTTTATTTTGAGACACCTTGTAGCTCTGATTGCCATCAGGACCGAAGACGGTGCCACCGCCAACCCAGATTGGGGAGCGGCTGGAGCCGGCACGGGCACGGCCAGTTCCTTTTTGTCTCCAAGGTTTCTTGCCACCGCCACTGACTTCGTGGCGTTTTTTGGTTTTGGCAGTTGCTTGGCGATAATTTGCTTCTTCCGCAACAGCGGCATCATGGACGACTTGTTCGTTCTTGTCGGTGATTCCGAAGACTTCAGCGCTTAATTTGATGTCTCCGACTTTTTCGCCAGCGAGAGAAACGACAGGGAGAGTAATTGTTTTGGTTGCCATAATTCTTATTCTCCTTTCTCAGCGCGGTTGACCAATTCTTTGACTTCTGGTTTGCCGAATTGGGCTAAGATTGCGCTTCTAATCATAACGATGGATTTCTTTGGTCCAGGGATTCCGCCCTTGACGAGGATGTATCCTTTTTCAACGTTGCTGGCAATGACAGTAACATTTTCCAATGTGGCTTGGCGTGGGCCCCAGTGACCGGACATGGTCTTGCCTGGGATGACGCGGTTGTTATCACGGCCGTTGTTGGCAAGGGAGCCGATTTGTCTGTGATAACCAGAACCGTGGCCTTTAGGACCAATGTGGTTGTGGTATCTCTTGATGGTACCGGTGTAACCATGTCCTTTGGCGGTTCCGATGATATCGACAACCTCTCCTGCTTGGAAGAGATCGGCGGTAAGAGTTTCGCCAACGTTCTTGCCATAGATTTCATCGCCCTTTAATTCATATAAATGAGCGTGAGGGGCTACGTTAGCTTTTTTATAAATGCCTAACTCGCATTTGTTGAGACGACGCTCAGCGATTGGTTCATAACCGACTTGGAGTGCTTCGTAGCCATCTTTTTCATTGGTTTTCTTGGCAACGACGACGTTCGGTAAAACTTCGATGACAGTGACAGGGTACATCGTTCCGTCAGTGGCGAAGACTTCGGTCATTCCAATTTTTCTTCCGATAATGGATTTCATGAATGTTTTCCTCCTTACTTCGCAGTGACATCGATGTCGACACCATTTGGTAAGTCAAGTTTACGGATGGCTTCGACGGTTTCTTTGGTAGGATTGACGATATCGATCAATCTCTTGTGGGTACGGATCTCGAATTGTTCGCGGCTATCCTTGTATTTGAAGGTAGCTCTTAAGATCGTGTACACCTGTTTCTCCGTTGGGAGAGGCACTGGGCCGATGATTTCAGCACCAGTCTTGTCCGCGACTTCAACAATCTTCTCGGCGGCGACGTCGATGATCTTGTGGTCGTAGGCCTGCAATCTAATGCGCAGGACTTGTTGTTTCGCCATGATTTTTCCTCCTTGTAATTTCATCAGGCTTGCTGCGTAGGCTCAGAGCGAGTTCCCTGACTAAGCCGAGGGCTAGACAACGCCTTTCGGTGTGTCAGCAACATCGCACTTCCACGCTTGCGCCAGCGATGAAAATTATGCGCTTACGCGTAAGGCTTTGCAACAAAATTTTTGCAGAGAAAATGAAGATAATATCTAGCCTTTATGGCAAAATCGGCTAACCATCGAGTTTTTTCTTAAAAATTCAACAAAAAATAGCAAAAAGTTTGTGCATTGTGCACAATTTTTTAATTTTATTTCGGCTAAATTTTATGGTTTTTCAGGGTGATCTTTGGCCTCGTTAAGGCTGTATTCGCAGCCACAATAACGCTGGCAATAAAGGCCGATTTGGTTCCGCAACGCGACTCCTTTGTTAATGCCGTCGTCTTTCTTGAAATCGGAAAAGAAGTATTTTGTTTTATGGTGGCTCGATAGTTCTTCTCCGATCTGATTCATGATCAAGGAAGATTTTTGTCGGGAGACTGTCATGACCGTTGTGAAATAGTCAAAATGATGGGCGTCGGCATATTGATAACTTTCTTCCATCCTTTTTCGATAGCAGAGAAAGCAGCGAAATCCGCCTTCTGGCAAGGAGGCAAACGGCTTTAAATCTTGCATATAGGTTTCGTGATCGTAGGTTGGGACCACTAATTTCACTTCGTAATGCCAGACCTCTTTGAGATATTGCAAAAGATGTTTGACTTCCCCTAAACGCTTATCGTATTCCGTTTTGGGGAAAATATTGGAATTGGCGTAATAAATCGTGACGTCAAAATATTTACATAAAAAAGTCAACGGAAAACAGGCGCATGGGCCACAGCAATCGTGCAGCAAAAGCGTCGGTTTTTTGCCGAAAGGAATCTTTCGAATCTCTTCCAGGGAAAGAAGATGATAATTAGGTGTGGTAAGATGCGATTTCACTTCCGCTTTCTCCGTGGATTATTTTAATCGACTTCCTAATTCAGAACAACGAAAGGGGGATTTCCTTAGAAAAAAGCTTTATTTTTGATGGCATTGATTACTCTTTGTCGGCTGGAGAATTCTGATGTTTCCCATAGATGAACATCGCGTCTCCAAAGGAAAAGAAACGATATCGCTGGTTCACGGCTTCTTGGTAGCAAGCGAGGGTGAAACTTCTTCCCGCAAAGGCAGATACCAGTTCCAAAAGGGTAGATTTTGGTAAGTGGAAATTCGTGATCATCGCGTCAACAGAAAGATATTGATATCCTGGTTCAATGTAAAGCCTAGTCGCTTCTCTGGTAGCCTGGAAGCGGCCATATTTTTGATAAATGGATTCTAAGGTTCTTACCGAGGTGGTTCCAATGGCGATGATGCGCCGCCCTTCTGCTTTGGCTTGATTTAGTTCTTTGGCGGTCGTTTCATCCATTTCGATGATTTCAGAATGCATCACATGGTCTTTGGTGTCTTTGACTTTGACTGGGCGGAAAGTGCCTAAGCCAATATTGAGGGTGATTTCTTCCACTTGCACGCCTTTGGCGCGGATTTCTTGAAAAAGTTCTTTGGTGAAATGAAATCCTGCCGTAGGGGCGGCGGCGCTGCCCGGAATTTTGGCGTAAACGGTTTGATAGTCATCGTTATTCGAGCATTGTTTTTTGATATAAGGAGGCAAGGGCATCTGTCCCAATTGCTCTAAGACTTCCATGAAAATGCCTTGATAGTGAAATTGCATATCACGGAGCCCTTCTGGCTTGACTCCGACACAGGTGCAGGTCAATTCTCCGTTTCCAAACGAACAATGACTTCCGACTTTGACGGATTTGGCGTTGCCAACGAGACATTCCCAAGTGTCGTTCTCCAATTGTTTCAGCAAAAGCACTTCCACGGCCCCTTTGGTTTCGACTTTGACGCCGAGCAAACGAGCAGGAATGACTTTGGTATTGTTACGCACTAAAACATCGCCCGGTTTAAGATAATCGAGGATGTCATGAAATAGTTTATGCTCAAAGGTGTGATGTTCTCGATCAATCACCATCAAACGGCATTGATCCCTTTGTTCCATCGGGGATTGGGCAATCAGCTCTTCCGGGAGGTCATAGTCAAATAATTCGATATCCATGTCTTAAAAGCCTCTAATATCTCCGTATTTGCGGAGAACCTCTTCTTCGTATTCTTTGAAACGGTCTTCTTGGATGGCTTTTCTGGCCCCTTCGACGACTTTAATCAAGAAACGCACATTGTGAATAGAATTCAAGCGTTTGCCAAATTCTTCATTGCAAAGGAATAGATGATGCAAATAGGCTTTGGTGTAATGTTGGCAAGTGTAGCAATCACATTCTGGATCCAATGGGGTAAAATCTTCTTTGTATTCCGCCTTGCGGATGTTGATTCTGCCTTGCGAGGTCATTAAGGCCCCGTGCCTGGCGATGCGGGTGGGCAAAACGCAATCCATCATGTCCACGCCCCGCTCAATTCCTCCGAGGATATAATCCAAAGAGCCAACTCCCATTAAATAACGGGGTTTGTCTTCTGGCAGATAGCGAATCGCGTCCTCAATCATCTTGAAGCACACTTCTTTTGGCTCGCCAATCGAAGTCCCTCCGATGGAATACCCTGGGAAATCTAAAGCCGCTAATTCTTTGGCGCACATCTCCCGTAAATCAGTGAATTCGCCGCCCTGAACGATGCCAAATAGGGCTTGGTCTTCTCTTTTATGAGCAGCTAAGCCACGTTTGGCCCAACGAATCGTGCGTTCCGTGGATTTTTTCGCATATTCATGGGTGACTGGATAAGGGATGCATTCATCAAAAGACATGATGATATCCGCCCCAATGTCTTCTTCGATTTGAATCACTTTTTCAGGGGTGAACAAGTCTTTGTCGCCATTATAGATGTTGCGGAATTCCACGCCGTTTTCGGTGATTTTCCTCGTTTTTTGCAAAGAAAATACCTGAAAGCCTCCGGAATCGGTGAGCATAGGGCCGTCATATTGCATAAATTCATGCACGCCCCCTGCCTTTTTAACGATTTCTTCGCCTGGTCTAAGATGGAGATGGTAGGTGTTAGCCAAAATCACGCCAGCACCTAAGGATTTCACTTCTTCGGGGGAAAGCGTTTTGACGGTGGCATTTGTTCCGACAGGCATGAACATTGGGACCTCGACATCCCCGTGCGGTGTATGCAGAATGCCATAACGGGCGCCGGTTTCTTTATCGATATGTTTGATTTCTAAATGAAAAAGTTCTGGTTTCATAGTCCGTTAATTCTAAAGCCTCATGGCTTTGATGGCAAAGGCATTAAAAGAAAATCACCACTTCACGTCGACGTGGCGTGTTGGCTGAAAGACAGTTTTAAAGATCTTTAGATGGTCGATAATCACCCAGAGGAGATAACCGATGCTCATGGCGCCAAGTTCACCGAGGGCAACCCATCCAGAATTAATCCAGAAATCATAAGCAGAGCCGCCGTCGGAAAAAATCCAAGTGATTTCCGCGCCAACGACAAAGCCATTGATGACGACAGGATAGATGATGCCCATCCAGAGCCATTTAGAAGCATAGCTGATCAATAAGCAAGAAATTAAAGTCGCCATCGTCCCAAGCAACATATCCCAAGGGGAATAGGAATAAACGTTGGAAAGGAAGCAACCTAAGGTCATCCCAATGGCGAAATCAGGGCGCCAGAAGCAAAGCAATCCTAACGCTTCGGCAAGTCGCATTTGCATGGCGCCAAAAGAAATTGGCTGGGTGAAGGAAGTCAAAACAAAATAGAGCGCGGCAATCAACGCGTTTTGCGTGATGTAGAGAATCAAGTCGTGCGTGGTGAGCTTACGACGTTCTTTCTTCGGTTTTTCCAACGAATTTGTTTCGGCGGTTTGTGTCTCAGAAGAGACTTCTTTTTGGTCATTTTCGGTCATGATCGGGGCCTCCTTGTTTTTTTGGCGTGGTTCAGAGGATAGAACACGCAAAGAAGAGTATATTCCTTTAAGTGGAAGATTTGTATTCTTTTAAAATCTGGGCTAATCCGCCGCGGGCCGTTTCTTTGTAAGCGTCCCCTAAAGCGTCGCCGGTTAATTTCATCGCCGAAACCACATTATCGAAGGAGACTTCGTTCTTTCGAATCGGGGCAACGTATTTGGCATAAAGATAAGCATCATAGGAACGTAAAACACCCATTCCATTTCTTTCAATGCACGGGATGATCACATAGCCGTCAACGGGGTCACAAGAAAGACCCAGGAAATGTTCCATCGCGCATTCCGCGGCGTATTCTTGGGCGAAAAGATCCATTCCTTTAAGATAACAAAGAGCGGCAGCTCCCATCGAAGATGCCGTTCCAATTTCCGCCTGGCAGCCTCCGATGGCGCCGGCGATGGAAGCGTTTTGTTTGACGATGTTGCCAAAAATCCCTGCCACGTATAGGGCGTCTTTGATTTTTTCTAATGGCACACCTTCGTCCTTATATTCATAATAAAGAATCGCAGGAAGGACGCCACTAGAGCCACAAGTTGGGGCAGTGACCACTTCTTCACCAGAGGCATTGCTTTCGCCAACAGCATAAGCGTAAGCAGTCATCAGTATCTCCCGTCTGGCTTCGCTCTCCTCAATTTCTAATGCTTTCTGATAGATTTTTCCTGCGCTCCTTCTCCAAATGAGTTTTGGATTGTTGTCGGCGGGGATAAGGCTGTCTTTTTTTAGTCCCTTTTCAATGGAGGAGAACATTCTTAATGTAGCTTCTTTTAGATAATCGTCGATGGCTTCCTCTTCGAAAAGGAGAGCAAATTCTTTTAAATTTTTCAGCCCTTTTCCCTTCATAAAGGATTTGATTTCTTCAAAATCGCGGAAAGGGTAAATGTCTTTTTCGATGACACGTAGGTCGTCATTTGAGGTGATCTCTCCTCCACCCAAAGAAGAATAAGTTCTCTCAATGATTTCCTTCTCTCCTTTCATGGCGATAAATTTCATGGTCAAAGGATGCTCTACTTTTGTTTCTTTATCTAAGATGACTTCGCAAGGATAAGGGGCAAAAGTATCTTCAATCGCCTTGTCGCTGTTATGACCTTTTGCCGTGTAGGCAAGTGAGCCATAAAGAATGACTTTGATGGAAGTGATCTCTTTTCCTTCTAACAGGCTTCTAAATGATCTGACGGCAATGGAAGGGGCAATCGTGTGCGAGGACGATGGGCCTGGCCCAAATCGGAAAAGCTTTGAAATCGATTTCATATTATTTATTGTAGCCGTTTATATGGTTTTTTACTAAACTAACGGTGTATGCGAACTTTGATTCTTTTGTCCGCTATCCCAGGTAGCGGAAAATCCACTTGGGCAAAACAATATCAGAGCACCCACCCCAATACGTTCGTCGTCTCTAGTGACAGCATTCGTGGTGAACTTTTTGGCAATGAATCTTGTTTTAAAGATGAGGCGCTGGTTTGGAAAACTTATTTAGAACGGCTCAATGAGCACGTCCATGACATGAAAGAGCTGACTGTCATTGCCGATGCAACGCATCTTACCAATCAATTAAGGAAGATGTATTACGACCTCACGCCAGATTTCGACCGCCACGTGTTAGTGATTTTCAAGATTCCTTATGAAATTTCTCTTTATCAGAACGCAATGCGCGAACGGGTGGTCCCAAGAGAGGTCATGGAACGCCTAAAATCCGATTATCAAGAACCAGATGAAGAAATTATTTCTTCTTACGACGAAATCGAATATATCACCGATTTCTTCTCGCCTCAGGGACGGAAATTGGATCACGAAATTAAAGATTCAAATCAATAAAGGGCTCATGAATAAAAAGCCCACTTCACTCGAAGCGGGCTTGATTGATTTATGGAAGCGTTATTGTTTTTTGCTTTTGATGACGTCGTTGTTAGCGACCAATGCCATGACAAGGGCGCCGATAATCATGAGCGCGCCAATCACAATTCCCATGATTCCAAAACCAAGATCAAATCCTGAATTCAATTTAGAGTAAAGGTGAACGGCGATGTCGGTTTTAGCGGTACCATAGCTGATGTCCATAATGGCATAAGCAATCAATCCAACGCCGCTGATGGCGATGGCGCCGGCGGCTAAGAAAGAGGAAATCTTCAAGCCCTTGCTATCCTTGTGTTTGCCTAAAAAGAGCCAACCCAAGAGGGTGAGAACAAACGCCAAGGCAGAAGCAATAATGATGATGTAAAGGAAATAATAGATTTGTCCTCTGACGCCAGAATTATTGACCATGGCATAGAATAAAGAGGCAACGCCTTCAATAGCCATAGCGCCAGTCACGAGGGCACCGCAGCCAATGAAATCACGGAGAAGCGGGGTCTGATCGCGTTGATCAAAGATTTTAACCATCGGAATATTGGTGGCAATCAATAAGACAATGGCGATCAAAATAGCGGCCACAACGACAAAAACAATATTGCCATTGGCGGTTAAATCCCAAAGCAAAGCACCTTGGAAAAAGAAGAAAATCGCAGCCAACCAACCTTCGCAAATCAAGGCAGAGAAAGATCTTACGGCCGGTTCATCATCTCTTGGATTTTGAATGGCTTTGATGGCCTGGTAGAGACCCAAGGCAGAAATCACAGTAAAGACGATGCCAACGACAGCGAGCTCAAACCAAAGGAAATAAGCCCCATCGACATTAAAATTCCATCCAGGGACATCTTTATAGAAAAGATCGGCGTTGCTACCTAAGAATTCTGGAGCGACAAAGAAACCGAATAAAACCGCCAAAAAGCCAAATCCTAAGATGATGGCGGCGTGGGCAATCAGCGAGATGGTTCTCGATGTGGTCGTATATTTCATAAAAATACCTCGTAGCCCTTCAGGTTTAACACTAATACCTGAAAGTAACATATAAATTTAATTCTATCTTTTAAAGATAGTCAATGACGAAAAGCCAAATCAAACGTGCTTGCTCACGAGAATGGCACTGATCAGAGCCCAAGAAAGGTTATATCCACCGCAATAGCCATCGGCATCTAGGATTTCTCCGACGAAATAAACGCCGCTCTCTTTTTTCGATTCTAAGAAGGGCGTTACCTCGTTTAAGGGGATGCCACCTAACGAAACCCGTGAATCTTCGAATCCGTAAGACCCAGTCACGGAAAAAGTAAGATGTTTCAGAGTTTGAGCAATCTGGTCAACGTTCTTATTTTTCGCCTCTTTGGTAACATAATCAGCCAAGGCAGAAACCAAAAAGGAAGAAAGATAATATTCGGGGTTTTTGATTTTGGCTTGATTCAATTTGTCACAAAGGGAATAGAACGAATGTTCAGGAAATAAGTCGATGGTAATTTTTGGAGAGATTAAGGTCTTTTCTCGGAAGAGCGCGCTTTCGGCATTGAAAATCACGATTCCGGATAAGCCGTCTTTTTTGAATAACACTTCTCCCTCTTCTTCGAAAATTTGTTTTTTGTCAGAGCTTGCTTTCACCAAGGCGTGATGGCGAATCCCCTGCAAGGACTTAACGTTTTCAGCTACCCGAATTGGGGCTAATCCCGGCTTGAATTCATTCCACTGGTAGCCATGTCTTCGCAAAACGGAGAGGAAAGAGCCATCCGAACCTAGATTTGGAGAAGATTTCGCCCCCGTCGCAATCACGACTTTATCAAAAATTTGATCGCAAATTTGATACCCGTCTTGCGTTTTTTCATAATCGGAAACTTTTTTTGCGGGAAGAAAACGGACCCCAAGTTTTTCTCCATAAGAGAGGAGGTAAGAAACGAAACTTGAAGCGCTGAAGGATAAAGGATAAACATAATCGCCATTCTCTAACAGCATCACGCCCCAAGAAGAAAGTTCTTCTTTTAAGGAGGCGTAGGAAAAATCTTTCAAGAGGTTTTTGAAATAAGGGATGTTGTTGTATTTATTGGCCAATAATTTTTTGTTTAGAACGTTGCAATGGCCGTTTCCCGTGGCGTAAACCTTTTTTGCCAGTTTCTCTTCTTTTTCGAATACCGTTACTTCGTATTCTCTGTTGTTCTTTTTCAAAAGGATGGCACTATAGAGGCCTGCGGCACCGCAGCCAATCACCGCAACTTTCATCATCGTTTTCCTTTGGAACGACCGTGAACGGATTCGTATTCTTCGAGTTCTTCACGGACGATTTTTCTGCCATCCCTGGCATCGATTTTCTTTTGTTCCTCACCAAACGTTTTCTTCACTTCTTCATGGAAGATTTCCTTGAAAGAGTCAGGCGTGGTCATGGCATTGTCTGTTTTTGCTTTAGAAATCGGTGTGGTTTCTTTCTTTTCGCCTCTTAAAGTCACAACCAAATCTCCTTCTGGCTTGCCATATGGGTTTTCCTCTTTTGGGGCTTTGAAGATAATGAGTTTCCTGGTGAGATAGTTATAGATCATCGTTAAAATCGTCTTAATGACGAAAATCACCACGAATGCCCAAAAGGCAACGCCCGCTTCATTAAATAAATCTGTCCAGGAAACCTTGGTGAAATTCACAGAAAGGTTCAGCTGCCAGGCAGAATTGCAAATTAAAACGCCTAATTCCTGGATCCCTACCCCAAGTAGCCAGCCAAGCGCCGCAAGACCGACATAAATCCAGAAGGTTTTCGGTGTTTTGGTGTTGATATTTCGATCTACGTTTTGATAGACCCAAAGGCGGGACATCACGAAATTCACTGCGCAGGAGACCAAAAAGGAAATCGTTGTGGCAATGCCCCAGGAAAGGTATCCACCCCAGCCATTCTCTCCTCCTTGCTCGGCAAGAGAGAAGAAAACGAATTTCATCAACACAAAGAAGACGCCGGCATCGATCAAGGTGGCAACGATCCCGGTAATCAAAAAACGAACCAGTTCCCAGAATCTTGATTTTTTATGTTTCTCTCGTTTTGCTTCTTTATCTTTATCGATTTCTTGAAGCACGACTGTCTTTTCTTTTTTCTCGTTTTCCATCGCTTTAATATATTACCCTCTTTTCCAAAGACTGCCTAATCAAAGGCGATCGATCTCAACGAGATAATCATCCACTGCCGCATCCGATGGCATTCTCAAATCGCCACGCGGGGAAATGGCCACGGACCCGACTTTTGCTCCATCGGGCAAGCAAGAGCGTTTGAATTGATTTTGGAAAAAGCGTTTGAAGAAAGCGCGAAGCCATTTTTTCAAAAAGGCATCATCATAGACACCGCGATAGGCCTCTTGGGCGATACGGAATAATTTTTTAGGACGATATCCGAAACGCAAGAAATGATAGATGAAAAAATCGTTGAGCTCATATGGGCCGACTTTATCTTCTGTCATCTGGGCGATATTCCCTTCTTTGTCTGTCGGCAAAAGCTCAGGGCTGATTGGTGTTTCGATGATGTCTTCTAGTGCGGGTTTGGCCTCGGGGTGAAGCAAAGCATAGCCTTGGCAAAGATAACGGACCAGAGTTTTGGGAATCGAAGCATTGACCCCGTACATCGACATATGGTCGCCATTATAGGTGCACCAGCCTAAACAAAGCTCAGAAAGGTCTCCGGTTCCGACCATCAAGTAACCACGATCATTGGCTATATCCATCAAGACTTGAGTGCGTTCTCTTGCTTGGGCGTTTTCATAAGCCACATTATGATCGTTCGGGTCATGAGAAATGTCCTTAAAGTGAACGTTAAGCGATTCTTTGATATTGATCTCATCAAAAGAGACGCCGAGCTCTTCGGCCAAAAGTTTGGCGTTTTTGTGCGTTCTTTGGGAAGTGCCAAAGGCAGGCAAGGTCAGGGCCAATATCCCTTTTCTGTCATACCCAGCTTTTTTGAAAGCCTCAACGGTAACCAGCAAAGCCAAAGTGGAATCTAAACCACCGCTTAAGCCAATGATGGCCTTTTCCTGATGCACTGTTTTCAACCGTTTGACTAAACCCATGGCTTGAATATCCAAAATGGTTTGGACACGTTTTAAATCGATCGTGCGTGATTCAGGAATAAAGGGATTGCGGGAATAATGTCGCAAGATTTTCTTCGGAGCAGAAAGAGGCAAGGAGAAAGGGATCCATTGGAAAGAAGAGTCTTCGTGATGTTCGAAGGTGTTTGTCTTCATGCGGCCGGAAAGCAAGCGTTCTAAATCAATATCCGCAGTCGCATCTTGCATCTTAAAAAGCTCAGTTTCGGCTAGAATCGTCCCATCTTCACCAATCAAATTGTGAGAAGGAAAAACCAGGTCGGTCGTCGATTCGCCATCGCCGGCATCAGCATAGACATAAGCGCAACGTAGTCTAGCAGAAGTCATGCTGACGAGGTTTTTGCGATATTCTGCTTTGCCAACCGTTTCATTAGAGCCAGAAAGATTCAAAATCACATTGGCTCCATTTAAGGCGAGATTTGTTGATGGGGTGTCGGGCGTCCAAAGATCTTCACAGATTTCGACGCCGATTTTCAGTTTGGCAAAATTCTCATCGATGAAAATGAGGTTGCGGCCAAATGGGTATGTTTTAGTGCCAATCAGGATCTCGGAGTTCTCTTTGGGAGCTGGGGTGAACCATCTAGCTTCATAGAATTCGGAATAATTCGGGATGAAAGTTTTTGGCACGACGCCAAGGATCTTTCCTTGATGGATCAAAACGGCACAATTGTAGAGTTCGTTTCCTTTGCGTAATGGGATGCCTATGGCAAAAAGAGGGGTACGTTCCTTTGTCTTTTCTACGATCTCCAATAAAGAAGATTCGCAATCGTCCAATAAGGTCTGAAAATGGAAAATATCATTACACGTATAGCCGGAAAGACACAATTCGTTCAAAACAAGAATCGCTACTTCATCGCGTTCGGCCTCTTCTACTTTCTTTATGATTTCTTGAGCGTTGTGTCTCACGCCCCCTACTTCCACAGGAATTGTGGCAGCGCGTACTCGAACAAAACCTAAAGGGTCGGATTGTTGGGTTTCTGAAAGATGGAACTTTTCTTTGAGAAAGCGCGGTTCTTCAGAATAAAGTTTTCCACTATTGTGGATCAAGGCCTCGTAACGTTCTGGCGAAAGGATGACAAAGGAGGAATATCCATTCTTTGTGATATGGATCAAACCGTCGTTTTCCTGGAGGTCTTTCTCCAATTTTGTGGTGTCTCGTAAGGCAGTGATTGGTTGTATTTTCTTGTTCATGTCATAATTTTACCATAATTGTGTCTTTGCAAATACTTTTATTCAAAATAAAAGAAATGGCTTAGACTATCTACGTATGAAAAAAGCGCTTTGTCTTTTCAACGCCTACGTTCAACAAGAAGGCCCAAAATACACTTATGAAAGAATGAAGGAAGAATTCGCCAAATTAGGCGTTGTTCTTGAATGGAAGACTAATTCAGAGATTCTTTCTTATTTGGATCAAAACGGTTCTTTTTGCGGTTTGGATTTATCCGCTTATGCTTTCTGTCTTTATCTCGATAAGGACAAATATATCTCCTATCTTTTAGAAAAACGGGGGTTGAGATTATTTAATTCCGCTGAATCCATCCGTCTTTGTGACGATAAGATGTTAACCTATCTTTTCTTAGCAAATCATGGTATCCGTATGCCAAAAAGCGTCACGGCCCCTTTGAATTATTCCCACCAATTCGATCCTACTTTCCTAAAGAACGTGGAAAAAGAATTGTCCTTCCCTTTTGTGGCAAAAGAGAATTATGGATCTCTTGGAAATGGGGTTTATCTCATTCAAAACGAATCGGAATTGATTTCGTTTGAGAAAAAATTTCAAAACGAGGCCCACCTCTATCAAGAATTCATCGAATCCAGTTATGGTTTCGATTATCGCTTAATCTTAGTTGGAGGGAAATTCGTCACGGGTTATCGGAGGCATAACCTAAATGGGGATTTTCGGAGCAATATCGCACAAGGCGGAATCGGAGAGAAGGTTGAAATTCCAGAATCTTATCAAAAATTCGCTGAGAAGATTGCCCTTCTTCTTCATCTCGATTATTGTGGTGTCGACTTATTGACCGGCAAAGATGGCGAGCCTGTCTTGTGTGAAGTCAATTCTAACGCCTTTATGGCGGGAAGCGAAAAAACGACAGGCGTAAATGTGGCTAAAGCTTACGCGGAACATATCCTTCAATCCCTTTAAAGCAAGAAAAACCGAGGCCAGGTGGTCTCGGTTTTTGCTTTTAGTTGTCGGTTAATATAGGAAGGATGTTTTATTTTGCCTCTTCTACTGGAGCAGCGGCTTCTCCGTTCGATTTCTTAAGTTCAACAAGGATTTGACCAAGAAGTTCAGCTTCAGTTGGAGCAGGTTTGCCTGGCTCTGGTGGAACTGGTCTTTCTTCTGGGTGCTTTTCATAATAAGCTTCTTCAGCTTTTGCTTTGATTTCAGCGTTTTTAGTAGCAATGGTATTTGCGACTTTGACGATGATGAAGAGAACTAAAGCAATGATGATGAAGGAGATGATTGCATTAAGCAAAGTGCCCCAGTCAATGACGGCGGAAAGATTATAGGTATAAGTCGTTCCGTGTAAAGTGTATTTGCTGAGGATCGTTCCTTTAACGTTCTCAATTAAGGTTGGGGTATTATCGACAGTCGCTTGTCCATAGGTGGCAACTGCTTCGGCTTGGGCAAGTGCTTGGAGATCGCTTGCCGCGAAGAATTGGCCTAAACCATTAGCGGCATCCATACCTTTTTGGGCATCATTTAAGGCTGGAAGAACGGTAACGAGTCCTTTTAAGCCTCCTGGGACCGCCCAGGTTGCAACACTTAATAAAATGTTGACGAATGCATTGACGATCGCGCTGAAGGCAGAGCCAATGACGACACCAACGGCAAGCATGAAGGCATTGCCTTTGTTGATGAATTCTTTAAATTCCTTAAAGAATTTTCCCTTGATTTTCTTTTGTTTTGCCATATTTTTTCCTCCCGGCAACTGAAAGTATTTTATATCAACCATCTCGAAAATAAAACAACGTGGATTAAATACTTTTTTGGTCAAAGAAAAAGCCCCATAGCTTAGCTACAGGGCGAGAAAGTAAAGAGGTTACTTTTTGAGTTTCAGTTGACCTGCGGAGACAAGTTCCCCACTCTTGCGATCAAAGAGAAGGATTCCCGTGCTTCCGAAAGACAACTTGACCTTTTCTCCCATTACGTAGTCAACGCCACCGAAGATCACACCCGTGAGGATATAATCACCGATGCGGAGCTTGACGGTCGTTTCCATGCCGGTAGGAAGAGCAGAATAGATTTCCGCGTCGATATCCCCTTCTTTCGTATCGATCTTGATGAATTCAGGACGGATGCCGAGAAGGTAGGTATTCTCAGGGACGTCATGCTCTTCTTCTGCCATCACATTGCCAGTAACTTTGGCGATGGCGTAGTTGAAGGCACGGTCGGCGTTTTCTTTTTCCACGGCGCCTTTCTGGGAGAGTTCTTCCGCTTTTAAGGCAGCGGCTTCTTCCATTCTGGCATCGCGCTGTTTGCAATACTCTTCCAAGTTGAGCGGCTCATTAGGGATGAATTCGGCCTTGCAGCCATCGAAGACTTCAAGCTCGATATTCTTGCCCTTTTGAGAGGCTAAGCCTTCCACGAAGTTGATGCTTGGGGAGCCGATGAAGTCGGCAACAAAGAGGTTATTTGGCTTCTTATAAACATCCAATGGAGCCTCATATTGCTGAATGACGCCGTTATTGATCAAGCAGATCTTGGTCGCCAAGGTCATCGCTTCTTGTTGGTCGTGGGTGACGTAGACGAAGGTGGAGCCGGTGTCTTTATGAAGTCTCTTTAACTCAGAACGCATCTCCAAACGGAGTTTCGCATCGAGGTTGGAAAGAGGCTCATCCATGAAGATTACTTTTGGCTCTGGTGCCAAAGTACGGGCGATAGCGACACGCTGTTGCTGACCACCGGAGAGTTCGGCTGGGTAACGGCCCATGAATTCGCCGATGTGGACGATGCGGGAGACGCGACGGACACGAAGATCGATTTCTTCTTTGTCAAGTTTGCGTTCTTTTCTTACGACTTCGCCATCTTTGACGTATTCACCATTTTCGTTAAGCTCATAGCCTTTCTTTTCGACGTTGGCTTTCGCTTGATCCGCTTTGACGGTGAATTCGGCTTTCTTTTGCTCCGCGATTGCCTCGCATTCTGCGTCCGACTTCTGATCAAAGCCAAGCTTGAAGATTTCTTTGGCCGCGCTCATAGAAATCTCGAAACCGTCAATCAAGAAGAGCAAAGCTTTCTCTTCCACGACTTTTTGATTTTTGTCTAACGAATAGGCAATGAACTTCTTGATATCGCGGATATTGGTAACCACTTCCGCAAGGCGGTGATATTTCTTCCAATCGCTGGAAATGACCGGAAGTTCTTGTTTTAATTCTTGCAAACCGAAGGTGATGTTTTTATAAACCGTCATATGCGGCCAGAGAGCGTAGTTCTGGAACAAGAATCCAACGTGACGCTTGGAAGCAGGAAGGTTGATTCCTTCTTCCGAATCAAAGATTGGCTTGCCATCAAAGAGAATTTTCCCTTCGGTTGGTGTCTCCAAACCGGCAATCATACGGAGGGTTGTGGTTTTACCACAGCCAGATGGGCCAAGAAGGGTGACAAAGCCATTGTCTTCAATCACCATATTGAGGTGATCAGCGCCATAGAAGCCACCCCAACGTTTCGTAACATTAATTAATTCAATCTTTGGCATAATTATTTGCCTCCTACTCCTTTATCGATGCTGGCGCCAGTGAGGAGATTGGTCAGCCAGTTAACTAACAAGATGATGAGAATTAAGGCGAAGTTCGCTGCGTTTTCAAGAGCAGGAACGCCGTCGGCTTCCAATTGGAACATAAATTTGGTCAAGGTCATCTGGTCTCCGCCGATGAAGATGAACAAATCGTATTCACGCATACAGGAGATGAATGGAAGCAAGAAGCCAGAGATGATGGCGGCCTTTTGGATTGGGAAGACGATGTGAGTCATACGTTTCCACCAAGGGACGCCTTGGATGATGCCGGCTTCTTCGATTTCGCCTGATAACTGCATCATGGCATTCAACGAAGAACGGGATGCCATTGGGATATATTTGATAGTGCCTGCGATGATGGCAACAACGATCCACATCGAAGCCATCTTGAGGTTGAGACCCATCAAGTAGAAGGTAACAGATAATGCGATAGAAGGCATTAAGTAAGGGAAGAAGGCCAAACCATTGACGAAGTTCGCGCCTCTGCTCTTTCTGCATTTGCTGACGGCATAGCCGATCAAGAAACCGCTAAGGCCGGCAAAGAGGGCGCAGAAGACGGATAGTTTGACTGATCCTCCGAGGGCTTTCCAAATCTTGTTCTCATGGAAGAATCCGACAAAGTCGTTGGTGGAAATCGGTTCGGTCGAAATCCAGGCTTTGAAGGAGAAGCCAGAAGAGTAGTCGCCGACATTCGGCAATAAGGATTCCAAGAAGAAGGAAACCATTGGGCCAATCGCGAAGAAAGCGACAAAAATCGCAAGGACGATGCCAACGATCCAAGAACCGGCTTTGCCCAGGTTGTTTTTGGAAACCTGTCCAGATTTTCCAGTGACGGTCGTGAATTGTTTACGGGATCTCGTCTGGGCTTGGTTCATGAGCAGCATGACCAAACCGATCAAGATCAAGACAATCGCCATAACGTAGCCTTGGCTTTCTTTGGCTGAGCCACTGGAAAGCATATATTGCATACGGGTAGCCAGGACGTAATAGTTCACCGGGTTACCCAAAGTAACAGCAATAGAATAAGAAGACATCGCCGAGCTAAAGACCAAAAGAATGGTAGAAAACAAAGCAGGTGTCAAAATCGGGACTGTAACGCGGAAGAAGGATTTCCATTTTGGGATGCCAAGAATCGAAGCCGCTTCTTCAAGGTTGGAGTCCATATTCTGAAGGACGCCACCGAAAAGGATGTAGGCGAATGGCGCATAGTGCAAACCGAGCATCAAAGCAATTGGGAAAGCACCAAAGACGAACCATTGCGGCATTGCAATGCCCGTAAGAGCCTGGAATTCACCCACGTGACCAGCATTGCAAGCCGTCGAGATGAACATGTTTCTCCAGAACAAAGCGAGGGTCCACTGAGGCATGATGTAAGGGAAAATGAACACGGCCCCAATGAATTTTTTGAGTTTCATGTTGGTTCTTGCCATTAAGAAGGCGGTACCACCACCGATCAAAATAGCAAAAACGCAGGACAGGACCGAAACCAGCAAGGAGTTTCCAAATGGTTTCCAGAAATAGCCAACCGAGGTTGTGTTGGTCCAGTTAAAGACCTTATCAAAGTTGTCGAAGGTGAATTCACCAGTGCCGACGATTTTATAAGTTGTGAACGCCTTAATCAGCAATGAGACGATTGGAAAGACGTTGAGCAAAAGAAGAACGATACCGAAAAGAACAAGAATGGAATGAGCGGGCATGCCGAAAAAGGTCAGCGTCGAGTTCAACCCACGTTTTAGTTTTTTCTGAAACGGGCTCTTTTGTGGCGAAACAGTTTCGTCCATAAAGTCTCCTTTCTTTTGAAGTACAAATCGGGGCAGAGTGAACTGCCCCGATCACAAATCATTTGTAGCAGATTACAAAGATATGGTTATTATTTCGCTTTCGCAGCGATTGCTGGGTCGATGATGCCCTCGACGACGGACTCATAGTTCGGGCCGATGAAAGATGGGGTTTCAACAACAGCAGCGCCTTTTCCTAACCACCAATCGGAGGTTGGGTCATTCAAGCATGGGAAGGTGCTGACGCCATCGACATAGCCATTCTTGGTACGATCTTGGTTGATCGATGGGAGAGATGGATAGTCACCAACGTCGCCACCCCAGACGCTATAAGCCTCTTTGCTGGTGGAGATTAAGTTGAAGAATGCGCAGGTTGCGTATGGATATTGCGCGTTTGGCATGACTTGGAGATAGTGCTTGTACATGAAGCCGCTGAAACCAGTCAATTTGGAATTGCCCATGGTCGCGCCATCGGTGTTTTCAGTGCCTAAGGCAGCAACAACGATGTTCTTCTTGGAGATTTCTTCGGATTCGTTGACCTTCAAGAGTTTGGAATAGACGATCCAGCCGATGTTGCCTGGGGTCGAAGCAAGGTTGTTGATGGCTTTACCATCATCCTCGTAGAAGACGGCATTATTAATGAAAGCTTTAATAAAGGCGGTCGAATATGGCTTCGAAACGGTGGTGTCGATGGTGACATCAGAGTTTCTGTTTTCGGCTTCATAAGCGCTCTTTAAAGCAGCTTCGTTTTCGTCAGAGGTGAGCTGGATGAGCCAGTCCATGTTGACGTTTTCGTTGGTTGGGTCCATCGTGTCGATTTTGCCCTTGAAAGAAGAATCGGTGACATCCCAAACGTTGTCGATGTTCATATCACCATTCTTGTTGTTGTACATCCAGGTCTTGAAGTTGTACTGAAGGGTGAATGGGTTGCCAGCTTCCTTGACATCAACGCCTTCTGCTTCTTTCCATTCCTTTGGAATGTAGTTCTTGAAGTAGCCGGTGTCTAAGCCTTTGGTTTGCAATTGATAACCATCTTGGGTGATGGTACCGCTGTAGCCGTTGGTAGTGCCAGATTGAATCTCAGAGAGAAGAGTGGTGTAAATCGCGCCATCGACAGTCGTGTCATAGACGAGTGGGTCAGTAATGTCTTTGTTATGCTTTTGGAGCATTTCAATAAAGAGATTCTTGACTTTGTCTTTGCCACCACGGCTGGTGGTTGCGAGAATCTTGACTTGGCCTTTGGTGCCGAGTTCTTCTGCTGCTTTGGCGAATAATTCGTCTTGCGTTAAAGTTTCCGCATCGGCGATTGCCTTTTCAACTGCGGATGCATCCTTTTTTTCGCCACAGCTGGCGAGTGTCGCACAGGCAGCTAACGTGGCGAGTGCAACAAATAATTTTTTAGATTTCATAAAACCTCCTTAAACAAAATTTGTTTATAAAATCTCGTAAGATAATCATAGTTTGAAAGCGATTTCATATCAACTAACAACCTTTTATCGATAATGAATTACCAATGGTTTTGTTCGGTTGTTTCTACACTTTTCCAAATTTCATATTTTTTGCTTTTTTTGGAATAATTTACCTTTTTAAAGGGTAAATATGCATGATGCGGGCACATAGAAAATCGAGTAGAATAATTAAGAATCATGGAACAACAATCTTTATTTTTTGACAATAAAATCGATGCTCCTCTGGCAGAGAGATTGCGCCCTGAAACGCTAGACGAATATGTTGGGCAGGCTCATCTTGTGGGGCCAGGCAGGGTGTTACGAAAATTAATTGAAGACGATGCCGTCTCTTCGATGATTTTCTGGGGGCCGCCAGGAACGGGAAAAACCACTTTGGCCAGGATCATCGCTAGACAAACCAAGGCAGAATTCATCACCTTCAGCGCCGTGACCTCTGGCATCAAAGAAATCAAAGCCGTGATGGAAGCGGCTGACAAAAATAAGCGTTATGGCACAAAGACCATCGTTTTCATCGATGAAATCCACCGCTTCAACAAAGCTCAGCAAGATGCTTTTTTACCCTATGTGGAGCGCGGATCTATCGTCTTGATTGGAGCCACGACCGAAAATCCTTCTTTTGAAGTCAACAACGCTTTGCTATCCCGTTGCAAGGTGTTTGTTCTGAACCCCTTATCCGTCGAGGACGTGGTAACACTTTTGAAGCGGGCAATCGCTTCAGAAAAAGGGTTTGGCAAGGAAAAGATCAAAATCGAGGATGAGATATTGGAAGGAATCGCAACGTTTTCCAATGGTGATGCCCGGAGTGCCTTATCGACCTTGGAGATGCTGATCATCAACTCGGATAAGCAAGGCGACACCACCGTATGCACCAAAGAGATGCTCGAGCAAATCACTTCGAAAAAGACCTTCTTATATGATCGAAAAGGAGAAGAACATTACAACATCATCTCGGCGTTGCATAAATCGATGCGAAACAGCGACCCTGATGCTGCCGTTTATTGGCTGGCCAGGATGTTAGAAGCAGGTGAAGATCCTTTATATGTTGCTAGACGGGTCATCCGTTTTGCTTCAGAAGACGTCGGAATGGCAGATCCTCACGCCTTAGAAATTGCTGTTGCCGCCTATCAGGCTTGCCACTATATCGGAATGCCTGAATGCAATGTCAATCTCACGGAAGCTGTGATCTATATGTCTTTAGCACCAAAATCAAACGCCATGGAAAAAGCCTATGATGCGGCTGCAGAAGACGCTTTAAAAATGCTAGACGAGCCTGTTCCTTTAAATATCCGTAACGCACCTACCAAATTGATGGAAGAGTTGGGTTATGGAAAGGGCTATGTCTATGCACATGACACCAAAGAGAAAGTCGCCGCAATGCAATGTCTCCCTGATTCTTTGAAAGATAAAGAATATTACAAGCCGGGAAATCAAGGTTTGGAAACAAAATACGGGGAACGTCTTAAAGCCATTAAAGACTGGAAAAAAGCAAATTCTAAATAGGATTAATGAAAAGATGACGTGGGGCTAATGAACCCCCATTCACAACCTGGGCAAGCAAAAGGAAGCGAACAAAAAGGCGGGAAAACAAGCCCGCCTTTATATTCGATTAAATCAGCAACGATCAGCTATTTCTTTTGCTTAGCAAGATATTCCGCATAAGCTTTTTCTTGCTCATGGGCTTTGTTGTAAGCCTTTTGCTGTTTTTCTATTAGCTTATGATTCTCGAAATAATCGACCCCCATCGCTCTTCGGGCTCTTAATGCGATATAGTGAGCTTTTTCTTGGGCACGCTTGGTTCCTTCTTCCAAAATTCGATACACGGAGGCGATATCTTTCTCTAATTCATGGCGTTTGGAACGAATTGGATCTAAGACATCATTAAGGACGGCGCATAAGAATTTCTTTACTTTTACATCACCGATACCGCCATGTTCATAAGCGGCCTTTAATTCATCGAGATTCTTGAATTCAGGATAGAATCTTGCGAAATGATCATCGGTAGCAAAGGCTTCGAGATAGATAAAAACTGGATTGTCTTTGGTATGGCCTGGATCTTCTGGTCGAAGGTGGGTCGGGTCCGTGAACATCGACATGACTTTCTTGTTAACGGTGGCCTCATCATCGGAAAGATAGATGCAATTGCCTAGAGATTTTGACATCTTGGCTTTGCCATCCGTCCCAGGAAGACGTCTGGCAGATTCATTCTCCGGAAGCATGATCTTGGGTTCCAGGAAGACTGGTTTATAGGTGCTATTGAATTTATGGGCGATTTCGGTGGCCTGTTCAATCATCGGAGCTTGATCTTCTCCAACAGGAACGATAGTTGTCCCAAACATTAAGATATCGGCGGCCTGAGAGATTGGATAAGTCAAAAAACCAACCGGGATAGATTCATCAAAACCACGCATCGCAAGTTCAGATTTGACGGTCGGATTTCTTTCTAAACGGGAAAGAGTGACCAGATCCATGAAATAGCAGGTGAATTCAAAAAGTTCTGGGATTCGAGATTGGACAAAGATCGTGACTTTGGAAGGGTCAATGCCAGCAGATAGATAATCAAGGGCAACTTCAATGACGTTGTTTTCGACTTTTTGGATGTTGCCTGCATTGTCAGTCAAAGCCTGGGTGTCGGCAATCATAATGTACATCTCATCGAATTTGCCTTCGTTTTGAAGTTCAACGCGACGACGAAGAGAACCAACATAATGGCCAATATGAAGACGGCCGGTCGGGCGATCGCCGGTCAGCATGACTTGAGGTATTTTCTTTTCTTCTTCCATAATCAAATCCTACCTAGCTTGGTTTCAAGTTTACCACTACTTCTAGTGTTTTGCGATGAATCGCGCATCAAAGATATTGTGCGATGATGGAAGAATTTTCAATCAATATTTCTATTGAATAAGTCGTGATGGCTGAATTGTCAGAAGTAAAGTGACCATCACCCCCGATAGGGGACTAAAGACTACCATCAGCAGCGTCAGACCATTGCGCTTCTTTTGCCAAGCGTTCCATGCCATTCCCTCTCTTCGCCCTTTTTCTTACAGCACCATGAATTCGCCGATAATATCGCCTGAATCTCTTTTTTGGAAGCCTTCCCGTGCTCCATCAGGAAATCCGACAACGCTTCGATTTGTCTCCTTTTCTCCTTCATCGCTTTCTCCACGATTCTATATTGTTTCGCCACAAAACGGCGTGACGCCCTTTCCATCCCCCTCATTTTCGCTTGCGACATATTCTTGGATGGCTCGAGTTCCTCGTAGGAGTTGCAGTGATTCTCTACGCCATTAAGGGCCTGCGTATTCACGAGGTGGTAAGCTAGGCTGTGGGCTTGATTCAAATCCGTATGCGATCCATATCCATGGTACCCGAAGCAAATCTCCTCAGCGACAAGCCCGGCCAGCGAACAGCGGATGTTCTCGGTGACGGAGAGAATGCTCGATGTTTTCTTAAGGGGCATCAATGTCGTGAAACCCCCGGAGGCAGAAAAATATATGCGTCCACAGTCCATGGTCTTTGAGAAGAAATGAAGATAGGCCGCATGGCCCGCTTCGTGTATGGCAACACGGCGGTCAATCTCTACCTCCTCTTTGCGGGGAAGTCTACCCCAGGCGATGAAATGCGACACGTCCAGGATCTGTTCGGCGGTACAATCGTCCCCATAGCGGAGCGCGGCAGAATTGATCGCCGCCCTGATGTGGCTAGCGGTATCGAATCTAAAATCATCGACCAACTCTTCGAGCCCCTCCTCGTCGATGGAAAGCCCGGCGGACGCCAAAAAGCCTTCCACGGCCTCACGGACTTCGTCTTTCCCTTGAAGATAGATGTCAAACCGCCTGTCGAATCTCCCTTCGCGTTTTAAGGGCTCCGGGATTTTGCCTTTTTCGTTCGCGGTCGCCAAAGTGAGCGTCCCGACATTCTGCTTAAAGCCATCGAGTTTGGCTTGTAAGATACGGATGAGTTTGCCGTCTTTGTCAATCAGGCGGTCCAATTCGTCGATAATGACGATGGAGAGCGGTTCCTTGGATGCCTTCTCGTAGGTCTCGATGATCTCCGTCTGCACATCTTCCGCGTTGCCTTCAATTAAGAACACTGGACAGGCGAATTCCTTGGAATATTCCCGCATAAGCATCGTCTTGCCACATCCGGGGTCACCATAGAAGAGTATTCCCTTAGGCAGCAGGTGTTTCCGCTTGCCCATCGATTCCGGGTCCTTATACCACCCAAGGATCACCTTGAGTTCTTCCTTGATTCTCCACAAACCATAGACATTTGGGAGAAATTTGCTGATTTCATTATCCATACTATCAGCCTCCTTATGCCTAAATGGTAGGAGCTTTAATGCACGTTTTTTGGTACATACAAAGAAAAAGATGCCCGTTTTTTCGAGCATCTCCAAGTTTGCTTATTTCGTGATTACTTTGAAGTCACCACCGTAAGCCACTTCCTTGAGTTTGACGTCTTCGCCGTAGTTCACGATCTTGACCTTGATGGTGTTCGTCGAGTTTCCGTATTGGACCTTCTGAAATCTTGCGTCTTCGCCATAGTTCACCATACGGATCCTAGCGTCCTCGTTATAGGTAACCACGGCGAAGGCCACCGTCTGCCCTTTGAGCAATTTGAAATCGGCCTTTGTCATCCTTGCCATTCACTTACCTCCTTTCTAAAGGAAGAATACCTAAAGAAATGGGGCGAAAAGAGGACATGGCTTTGGTCTAGCTGTTTCTGATTAATTTGTCCATCTCTATTTTTGCCTTTGCGCAAAGCTTCCGGATAATCCTGTTCTCGGTTCCACATTCTTCGGGAGAAAGAGGCTCGATGCGGGCCTGGTAATACGAAGTCTGCCATATACTGATGATTGGAACGGACCTCCCTTCGATTACGAAACACAAATTATCTCTATCTTCTTTAGCACCAAGTAGTTTCGGGATGCCTAACCGATATATGTTTGTGCCAACCCAAACCACGATATCTGGATTGATAATCTCAAGCTCCTTTCTTAAGAAAGAGCGATACACTCTAACATACTCGACAATGTGGGCACCACGACCGATTTTTGCTTTTCCGCCCCTTTTGTTTAAGTCCATGACCGCGTATTTGTTAGCCAATAAATGAGGCGTGACGTGAGTCTGAGAAGTCATGTAGCCATATAGGGCAGATAGCCTTTCTTTCATTTTGCCCTTCCACCGATCCTTGCCTGTTTGATCGTTATAGTAGTTTTTATAGATTTCGCGATAATCTATTTTACCGTTCGACCCCTCTTCCGTATATTTATCAATATTCGCTTCTGCCATCACAAAAAGAATCTTCGTCTTTTCTTTTTCAAAGTCATTTTCGCTTATGATGCCATCTCTCTCAAAGAAATGCTTTTTGATTCTATCCCCATTAATGGTTTTCTTGCATGACTCTTCCGACTCGTCTTGATGTGCTTTTTCCCATTCCGAGAATAGGTTGTCCAACAATTTAGTTTTTCTCATGTTACCGCCTCCTTTTCCCTGAATTGTCTCCATATCGTTTTCGCTCGTACTTCTTGTTTTGTCTTTGCAAATGTTGTTTCAGGCGTTCAATCAAACTTATCGGCTCAACCAACGTGAACTCATCGCCATATTGAAGTATCCAAAAGAACAACGAATCTTCGTTACATCTGATCTTTGCAAACAAGAGACCGTCTTTTTCGTAAATCCTGGCCTTCTTTCCGAACCAATCTCTGAGGTATTGGATTCCATATGCCTGGTCGACGCGAATGGTCGCATCCACCACATCCCCGCCAAGCATGTAGACGTGGTCGTTGATGTAGTCGGCGATATCAAACTCCTCTCCGCCTTTAATTGTCGATAGGGGTTTTATCGGCCACTCCTCCTCTATTCGAAGGTTCGTCATCAGATCTACGCGAAACACTTGTATCGGCCGGTATTTCTCGCGGTAATTGCAGATAAGGTAGTAGAAGCCATTGCTGTTCACAAGGTAATACGGCGAGACGATGTATCGGTATCCATCGTTGCGAAGGGTTACCTCCCCATGCTCGTCATATGTTTTGTATTGGAAGGAAATCCTCTTCCCCCGCTTGATGCCCTCATGCGTCGTGTCGATCGCGAAGAACACCTCCTTGGACTCGGTCCTGTTCAGTTGAGGTGATTTATAAATATAAGAATAGGAAGACCTCTGGTGCTTGCTTAGAACCGATTGGGCCTTCTTCGAGAGGTCCGCGGCCTGCTTTCCTGGTAGGGCTCTAGAGGAGAATAGAGCGTCGGTTAGAAAACGGACCTCAGAGGGATCGAATAATCTAGAGAATAAGGCATATCCGCCACGCGGACCTTTCTCGATATCATAATCGAGTTCCTGCAGTAAGGAGATGGAATACGATACGCTTTTGCGTTCCAGAGTGATCCCATAGTTGGCCTCCACCTTATCGATGATGTCCTGCTGTGTTAGGAAATGGTCCTCATCGGAGTATTCCTCCAAAGTCCTGAGGATGAGTAAGATGGACGACTTCTTGTTTTCAAACATTAGGTTTTTCCGCCTTTTTGTTAGTAAGAATTTTATCTCTACGCATAATAGATTATCAATAGGCGTGCACGCTTTTAAGTACAAACAAAAACGCATAGTTGTCCGGGCGGTCGTGTAGACGAACGGAAAGGTTCCCCGCCATCGCGAATTTTGGGTTTGGCAGATAAACGTCGAGGTTGGTCGTCTCAATGCAGGTCTCAAGCACATCCTCAAAGAGCACGGCAGTCAATTCGTTTCTGGCGGAATCCCTGCCTCCATGATCGGAACTTTCGTCCTGAACGCGGTCGCCTACGGGGAAATCGTCGGCTATCAAGGAAAAGGGACAGGCAGGCCAATTTATGAATATAATTATGGAGGGAAGACCTACCACGTCGCAGTGACGGTCGATACAACGGCTTTATCGTCGGCGCAAATCTTACATCCGGAGGGAAATGGAAAATGAAAACAATTAAATTATCGCTTGAATATGGGGCTTGGCCTTTGTGGCTTCTCGACGAGAAGGGGCAGGTCATCGACACGGCTATGCCCGAGGAATGGGCCGACGAGAAAAACCTCGAGTCGCTTCTTGACGAGTTGCAGCGCCTTCACGAATCCCAGTTCGTCGACGATGGGAAGGCGTTCGAATGCCGCGGCTTCGCGGACGAAAACGAAAAAGCGAGGTATCTCGCCCTCCTGCAGGAGGCACGTGAGCGCATAACTAAAATCATACCTGACGACTGGGTGTTCATCGACGGGACGCTAGGATAAATGCCCTTAATCGCATAATGGCTTCATCATCCAATGCTTTTTCCGAAAGCTGCTACGAAGCTGGGTTTCAGAAAAGGGAACAAACTTCTATAGTGCACCCCCTGAGCCACCACCGCTAATCCGTCAATGGAAGATTAAATTTTGAAATCGTGCGCCGAACAAAAATCCCCGAAAATCGTGGTACAAAATCGGCAAAAAATGAGAAAAGTGTCGATGTTATCGACACTTTTTAGACTATCGGAGCGCAATGCCGATAATTTTCCAATATCCAATTATTCCACGCTTTTGAGAGATTCGACCATTTTGACCTTTCTTGTTCTTTGCACCAAGATCAAATCGACGATAAAGGCTACGACAAAAGTTAAAAGGAAGGAGAAAAGATAGGAAAGGAAGCGGATCGTGTATAGATATTCTACCAATTCGACGATATTGGTCCCCATCACCAATAAAAGGAATGGGTAGCCTAGAGCCAAACCAAGAAGAACGCCGATGGCAGTCAAAAAGAGGGTCTCCATCATCAAGGAAAGGGAGATTTCCACACGACTGAAACCTAACACCTTCAATGTGGCGATATCCCTGGTACGTTCTTTGAAATTCATTAAGGCCAAATTATAAAGAACGACGATAGCTAGAAGAATGGCAAAGACTTTGACGGCATTAGTCATCACCATGACGCCTGACATGATATCGTTTATCGTTGCCTCTCTTTCTGCAACGGTATTGCAATTTTGCACGTAATTGAGAGACTCCATCTTCTGATCCATCTCTGTTGGTTCATAACCTTCTTTGATGGTGACGTTGGCACCACCATAGGTAAAGGAAGAAATAGAAGAGAAAAAGGAGGCATCCGTGTAAGCAAAAACACCATGATAAACAAACGCTTCAAGGACAGCACCTACCTTGGACGTGTAGTTGTTCCCGCTATATTGGAAGACAATTTCATCCCCTTCTTTGGCGTTGATGGTTCTTGCCACTTTCTGAGAAATTGCCACCGTATCATGACTGAAATTCAAACGCATGGTCTGGCTATCCGGTTGAAGAATTCTTAAAGTGGTATTCATCTGCGGTCCATTTACCACGTAAGTTAAGCTTGTCGTGGAAACAAAAGGCTCCACTTTATCCACCCCTTCAATAGCCAATAAACCTTTGGTGGAATCTTCATAGCTTCTTTCTGTGGCAAAAGAAAGAGTGAGGTCGGTCTGATAGAAAACGCCTAAATCATGAGAAATGCCATAATTAATCGTATCTTCAATCCCAAACCCACAGGCAAGCAAAGCCGTGCAACCCATAACACCGACAATAACCATGATAGATTTCACTAAACTGATGCGAATATTACGGAATGCCATTTTCATCGAAAGCAGGTAGACTTTCTCCCGATGATTCTGGTGAACGTGTTTCATTTTGATTTTAGGAGGCTCCGGACGCATCGAATCGACCGGCTTGAGACGAACTTCTTTTCGACAAATGGCAAAAGTCACCAAAGCGGCGACGCCTAAAAAAGAGACGGCAGTCAAAATTCCATATAGTAGAGGGAAGGTATAACGCATCGGTGGGAGAGAATAAAGAATCTGGTATTTTTTCCCAAGAATCTGAGGGATGATAATTGGCCCAAGGACCTCCCCAATCAAGGTCCCGATTCCCACCAAGGCAGAGGTCAGTCCGATGTAGTGAAGATAGATTTGCCCCCGAGAAAGACCTAACGCCTTCATCGTTCCAATTTGCGATCGTTCTTGCAAGACTCGTTGAGAGAGGGTCGTCAAGATGACTAAGATGGCAACGGCAAAGAAAACAAAAGGAAAAACGAAAGTAAATTGTCTTGCTTGAGTAACATCATTATTTAACGTCACATAGAAAGGCATCTCCCCACGGCTGGTGATGAGGTAAAGGTTATTGTCTTCTTTGGCATTGAAATATTCTTGCAATTTTCCTTTTAAATCCGAGA
>CADBIO010000008.1 GCA_902794835.1 uncultured Erysipelotrichaceae bacterium | reverse complement strand
GATCTGGTGTTGGTGTCCATCGTGCCATCATCAAGAAACGAGACAAAAAGAAGGAAAGTGATGTCGTTGAATCAACATCTCGTAATTGATTCGTTGATCAACCGACAGACTTCCTAAGGAAAAAAGAAAATCAAATTTTGTTGTTAAGGAGTCGATGATATGTATGAAAATGTGAAAGAAACCTTGTTTGGCTTTAACGATAAAGAAACAGGAATAAAATTAAGCGCTTTTTATAAGAAACACACCGGGAGAGAGGTGGATTTTAACGCCATCAAGCATGACAAAGATGGCTTTAAATTATTGTTGTTCTCTATTCCGTTAGGAAGAATAAGCACCCTCGATATCAATGAGGCAAACGGATATCCAGCCAAGAAATTTTCTGGTCCGGTTCAAGAATTTTTGGATTGGTATGAAAAAGAGTATTTGGTTTTCAAGGATTACGAAATCATCAAACATATACCGCATGCATCGTTAGAATTCCCTCCGTCGTATCAAGAAGAAGGAGGGGTGTCTAAGAGTCTTGTCTTTGGCAAAAATTACAAAATAAACAATTTTAAGATGACTGATTTATTTGTGGACCAACTGTTTCAATGGGTTCCAGGAATCGAAGTCAAAGCGAAATACACCAGGCTTTATTGTGATGTTGAAAAATATCGAGACGATCGTTTAGAACCAATGAGCAAATATGGGCAAGGGTATGTTTATACCATCTCGTTTGATGGGGAAAAGATGCGCAGGCATTTCCAATGGAATGGTGTAGATCCAGATGGTGAAATAGATGAATATTACGACAAACATCATGCCTCCTTGACTGCTGAAGTTAGGAAGATTTTAGAAAAGAAAAAGAAAGTCTTAATTCTTGATCTTCATTCTTATAGCGATGAGCAGGCTATTCATATTGAGAAAAAACCACCTTTTCCAGATATCTGCATCGGATTAAACGAAGGATTCAAAAATAAAAAACTGCTTGATGCTATCCTTAGAAGAATCGAAGACAACGGATTTTCTTATCAAATCAATTACCCCTACAGTGGCAGTATCATGCCAAATAGACTTAAGAAGTCAGAGCTTAAAAATGTTGAATCCATCATGCTCGAAGTGAATAAGAGACTTTATCTGTAAACGGATGTCTTTTGGGATTGATTCAAACTTTGCCTTTGATCTTTTGCCTTCAAAGAATCTAATCTAGATTCCGCGTGTTTTCGTTGTTATTAAAAACCGAAGAAGTGCAGTGCTAAAGAAAAAAGAAAAGACGTTTTTTCAATCTCTACCTTTGAGATTGGTTTTCCTTGTATAATATCAGCATGAGATATCCTCTTTCTCTTTTCCTCGTGAATATAGGAACGCCAAATGATGCTCAATCGCAACGAAGAGTACAACGAACTGAATGACGTTGGCCAAGAGATCAATGATTTCGGTGGCTCCACGGCAAAATCGGGGACTCCCGAAGCAAAAAATCTCAGCCACTCCTCAGAAAATCCGCCCAATGAACCCTTTTCTTTGGCATCGGAGCAAACTCCCTCCAAAATCACTTCGGGGAATCTCGTGGCGACTACGACAACCACCTTGGCTGCCGGCGCGGTGGTGGGCGCTGTGGCCATCGGGGCGGTAGAGACAGCGATTGCCACTTTGGCTCTCACTTTTGCCCCAAAAATCTCTGAGGGGCATTTCGGAACCTATGTGAACATCAAAGAAACAAGCATCTCCTATTTTGGCACTCTGGAATATAACATGGACGGCACCGTCTTCGTCGAATTAAGCGACGGGACGACCGTCCTTTCTTTAAGGGAATATGAGCTTTCTTCTTCCGAAGGAGAAAGTGAGAACCAAAACGCCCCTTCCGAAGAAAAGAAAGCGGATTATCCTTATCTTTATTCTTTAGAAGGCGTTTTTAATGAGCAGGGAGATTTGGGACTAACCTTCGATGCTACTTACTATTTTGACCTTTATTATTGGAAAAATGGACAACGAAAGTCCCTCTATTCGGCCACGATAGAGATGGGGGATGGCTTTTTCGCCGGGATTTTAGGAGGGGAAGTCTCCATCAATGCGAATGATCGAGCTGAGACCATCGAATATGGCGCTAACATCGGCTACAACAAAAAGGGGACCCTTTATTGTGAATTGTCGACAGAGGCGGGAACCCTTCTCGCCACCCAGGAGTTCCTTTTGGAAGAAAGCGAGGACAAACGCCTTGACCATGGGCAAATGCCTGGTGATTCTAATGATTCCTTATATCTTTATGGCGACATCGTTACAGGGAGTTTCGGGAGAGAAGACGGATTATCATTCGATTTCAACGAGAGCTATCGATTTGATTTCTACCATTTTGGTCCGAATGGAAAAGAGATTGTTTATTCGCAAAACAGTCTTGTCTTCCTTGATGATTACCGAATTGAGAATTGTTCATGGACTGGGGAAGAAGATTCGATGAGTTTAGAATTCCGATACGATCTTTCTTTCCTTGATTCCGGGAACCTCGCTCATTATCTCGTTGATCCTCAAGGGAATGAGTTTTTGATCGATGAGCAGGAAATCATCGCCGATCCTCTTGACATGAATCCTGATGAAAATGGCTATTACCACACGGAAATCAATTGTTTTTATCAAGGGAATTATGATTTCGAGGGCTACGCCTTCCGAGTGAAAGACAAAGATTACGGGAAGATTTATTTCACCTCGGAATATAACGTTTCAACCCTTGCTAGTTTCCACGCTAGATTAAGCGAGCCGTTGGCTTTAGCAAAAGACGATAACCGTTTAGCTCTCACCGTTTCCTTTGAGCTGGAATTTTCTTATGAGGAAAGCGAGCCTTCTTCTTATGGCTTGGCGGGGATTCTTCTTTGTGACGGTTCTTCTTTGGATGCCGTTTTAGAAAGTGACGAAATCAAATGCGGTCCTGAAAATGCAACCTTAGTTTCCGAGCAAGAGAACCGCTATGCATTTTCTTATGAAAAGACGTTCTATGGGACGATGTCTCCCTCAACGGAATATAGTGTCTGGATCAGAATCGAAAAACCGGAGAAAACAGGAGATTATCCCCTTGATCACAAGACTTTCAGCCTAAATCCCGAAGGAACGATCACGCCTTATATCAAATTGAAAGAATATGAGACCAGCGAAACTGGGGCGGCGGCAGGCATCTATTACACCAGCCTAACTTATGAATTTGCCCAAAACGGTTATGCCGAAGGGAATGGAACCTATGTCGTGAGGGCATATCAAAACGAAGGCGGGGAAATTCTTTCCGAAAGCGATTTATTTCTCTCCCAGGACGGTTTTGCCACCGCCGAAATTGTGGCCTTTTCTCTTGACTCTGCTCATGGAGATAGCCGCATCATCGAAGTGATCGCACTTCATGAGGGTTCACCGACATTAACGATTAGCAAAGACACCATATATTTCTAAAGATCAAGGAGGAAAGAAACATGATCAAAGCGTTAAAGAAATGGTGGAGGGAAAAGAAGGAGACAGAACGCCGGAATTCCATCCTCACCATCATCCTCGCCATCCTAATGTCACTAGCAGGCATCGTCTTGCTCCTTTTATCCCCACATGTTGAATTCATCAACGCCAGTGTGAATGCCGCCGGGGCGGTAGGAAAGGCAGGAATCGGAGAGAAAATCCTTGGGACTTTCTTTTATATTCTTGTCTTCATCGGTTTCACGATGGTGATTCGAGGGCTTCTTTTCGTCCTCTTTATCGCCGTGGATAAGAAGACTTTGACCATCGTGAAATTGATCTCTTCCGCCATTAAATACGGGATGGGGATCGCCTTGATTTTCATGGTGCTATCCGTCTGGGGCGTCCCGGTGATGGCTCAATTGGCGGCCGCCGGAATCCTTGCTTTGGTGATTGGCCTTGGAGCCCAGAGCATCATCAGCGATATTCTTGCGGGGTTGAATATTGTCTTTGAAAACCAATATAACGTCGGCGATATCGTCTATATTGACGGTTTCCGGGGAACCATTTTGGAAATCGGCCTCACCACGACGAAAATCGTCGATGCCTCTGGCAATGTGAAAATCATCAACAACAGCAAGATTTCAACGGTCGTGAATCTATCTGCGAACGTCTCGGTTGTGATTGTCGAAGTGGGGGTAGAATATGGAGAAAATCTTCCAAAACTCGAAGAGCTTTTGCAAGAGAATATGGAAGCGATTCGTCAAAGAAACCCCATGATGCTTTCCGCGCCGGTTTATATGGGGGTCTCCAAACTCGGTGATAGCTCGGTTGTTTTGAAATTCTCCGTGCAAGTCGAAGAGCCAAACCGATATGCCGTAGAACGCGCCCTATATCGCGAACTTTATCTGCTTTTCACCGAGAACCATATCAACATTCCCTTCCCTCAAATCACCATTTCCTCCCGCGAAGAAAAATGATTTCTCTTTCCCTCAAAAAGAAAGAATCGATCATGTTTTGACGAAAGAGGCTTGCATTTTCCTCGCGTATGCGTGATAATCACTCACGTGGAAGATCCTCGTCGAGGCTCCACCAGCGCTCAACATTTCTTGAGTGGTGTCTACGGACCCACTCTTTTGTTTTCTTAGGAGGAAAATGATGAAAGAAACTGAAGCGGTGAAATCGCTACTCACGCCCGTCTTGGAAAAGGAGGGCTTTGAGCTAGCAGAGGTCACCCTGACCCGTGATAAAGATGGGCTTACGTTGCATATCTTCGTTGACCGAGATGAGCCAATCTCCCTAGACGATATCGTCCGCGTAAGCGACATTATCAACCCAATCCTAGACCAAGAAGACCCTGTCGATGGCCCTTATGTCTTGGATGTCTCCTCGCTGGGGCTGGAAAAACCCCTCAAATTGGAGAAACTTCCGCATTATGTCGGAAAATACGTGAATCTTCATCTCTCTCATCCCTTCGAAGGAGAAAACACCTTAGAAGGGGACCTTCTGGAAGTGAATGAAGAAGAAGTCGCTCTTGGCATCAAAATCAAAGCCAGGAAAAAAACAATCCGTCTCAAGCGCGATGCTATCGACAAAGCCCGCTTGGCAATCAAATTCTAAAAAAGAGGAAATAAAATATGGATGTCACTGAATTCCAAAACGCGATCAACCTGATCGCCGAAACCAAAGGTGTCTCTCACCAAGCCGTCATCAACGCCTTGCATGATGCCTTAGAAGTCGCCTATATCCGCTATTTGAAAGGCGGAAATGACGCCCGTGTCGAAGTTGTCATCGACGAAGTCGGAGGCCACGTCACCATCGCCCAACTCAAAGAAGTTGTCGAAGAAGTCGAAGATGATTATCTTCAAATCAGCGTGGAAGATGCCAAAGCCAATGCCGATGCCTTAATCGCGGAAAGCAAAGAGGAAATCGCTTATCTTAAACGCAATGAAGCCCGCAAGAAAGAGGACCTCAAATATCTCATCAAATTGATCGAAGTGGAGAAAGAGAACATCCGAGTTGGCAAAGATTATCGCGTTTATTGCCCATTCGCAACTCTTTCTAAGCTTGCCGTCGCTGGCATTAGAACGACTTTGAAACAAAAAATCGCCGAAGCAGGTCACGAAGTCCTTTATGAAATCTACAAAGACCACATCGGGGAACTTGTCACTGGAACCGTCGAAGCGGTCTCTGGCTCGACTGTCACCGTCAATATCGGCAAAGGCACGACGGATCTTTATCGCGAAGATTTAATCGGCGAAGAAGAATTCAAACTCGGTGAGCCGATCAAGATCTACATCGAAGAAGTCCAACAGCCAAAAGATGAAAGTGGTCGTTCGCCAAAAGGGCCGCAGATCAAAGCCACCCGTTCTTCGGAGGGTTTCTTGAAGAGACTCTTTGAAGAAGAAATCCATGAAATTTTCGATGGCACCGTCTTAATCAAAGGCATCGCCCGTCGCGCTGGCATCCGTTCTAAAGTCGCCGTCACTTCCAATGATGAAAACGTCGATCCCATCGGCGCTTGCATTGGCCCAGGCGGAACCCGTATCCAAAAGATCGTCGCTCAGCTTGGCAATTCTAAATACAAAGAGAAGATCGATATCATCCCTTATTCGGATTTCCTCCCATTATATCTCGCCGAATCTTTGCGCCCTGTCGATGTTTTGGGGGTCAAGATCATCGATGAGAATTCTCAACCTCACCCAACCGCAGCCGTGGTCATCGAAGATGAACAATATGCCGCTGCCATCGGAAAACGGGGATCCAATGCTTCCTTAGCCAACAAACTCACCGGCTGGAACATCCGCGTTTATAAGAAGAGCGATGCGGAAGCCGAAGGCATCGATTATGTGCCATTCGACGAACTCCAAAAAGAGGCGGAAGAACTCAAGAAAGCCAAATCCAGAGAAGAATATGCCAAACGTTCTGCCGCCGAGATGGCAAGCAAAACCGCTGAGCCTATCGCCCCGGCGGCTCCTGTCCTTCCAGAAATCGACGAAGAAGAAGTCGAATTGGAGGAGACCCCAGTTGCCGAGCCTATCGCCCCAGAGGAGACCCCGGCAATAGAAGAAGAGACTCCTGTTTCTTCCCCTGTGGTGGAAGATAAGCCAGAGCCAATCGTCGAAAAGACCGCGGTCAAGACGACCAAGACGCTCGAAGAACTTGAGCAAGAATTGGCCAAATCTTCCGAGAAGAAAGACGACAAGAAAGGCAAAAAAGGCGGCAAGAGCAAACGTCCGCACAACATTTCCGAAACGGAAGTGGCTCGCGTTGCCCCAACCGAAGTTCCTTCTGTCCAAGAAGCGATGCCAATCTATTCTGACGAAGAGCTCGCGGAAATCGAAGAAGAAGAAAACGCCGCCAACCAGATGGAAGACGATTCCGTCGATTACGAAGATTTCGACGAATATTACGACGAATAAATCTGAATATTGCGACCCATTCTATTGATCTAGGGTGGGTCGCCTATCTTACCGCAACCGAAGAAGGCGACTTATCGAAAGCGCCTCTTAGACAAGGAGAGGAATATGGAACAAGACGCAAGATTAGGCTTTTTGGGAATTCTATATGCCTCTCACCGCGCTTTGATTGGGGACGAACTATTCCGCCATCTTGAGAAAGTCCATTTCATCGTGATGGCCAATAATCTTTCCTCCGGGCAAAGCAAAATGTGGCAAAAGAAGATCTCTTCCCGCCATATCCCAACCGACGCTATTTCCTTTAATGCCAAAGAGCTCGGAAAAGCCTTGGGCCACGAGGAGATCAACTTCATCGGGATCACGGATAAAAAATCCGCCATCTCTTATGTTACGAAATCAACGAAAGGGGTAAAGCATGAAGAAGAATAAATTTGTATCCAACAAAGACAAAAAAGAAGCGGCAAACCGCAACCGCCAGGCAAATTTCGATTCCCGTCCTCATCAGAAGAAAAAAGAAGAATTTGCCAAGATCAACGGGGGCGTTTTCGTCTATTCGAAACCTCTTTCCGTCGCCGATCTTTCCAAAGCCATCAACGTCCCGGTCAACGCCATCATCAAATATTTGTTCATGAATGGCCAAATGGTCACCATCAACCAAATGCTCGATGACGAAACAATCGGAACCATCTGTCTGGAATATGGCTACGATTTCAAGAAAGAGAAGATCGTCGATGCCGAGCATTTTGAAGAGCTCGAAATCGAAGACGATCCAAAAGATCTCCGGGAACGCGCTCCCATCGTGACGGTCATGGGACATGTCGACCACGGCAAAACTTCCATTATCGATGCCATCCGCCATACCAATGTGGCCGCCGGAGAGGCAGGGGGGATTTCCCAAGCCATCGGCGCTTATCAAAAAGACGTCCACGGCAAGAAAATCACCATCATCGACACCCCAGGGCATGCCGCTTTCACGGCCATGAGAGCCCGTGGCGCCGATGTGACTGATATTTGCGTTTTGGTCGTCGCGGCCGATGATGGCGTCATGCCACAGACAATCGAAGCCATCAACCATGCTCAGGCTGCCAATTGCCAGATGATCGTGGCGATCAACAAAATGGACAAAGCGGGCGCCGATCCGCGCCGCGTCAAAGAAGAATTGATGCAACATAACGTCATCGCCGAAGAATATGGTGGCGATGTCTTGATGGTGGAAGTGTCGGCGAAAACTGGCCAAGGATTGGACGATTTATTGGAAACAATCCTCTTAAAAGCGGAGATGATGGAACTCAAAGCCAACCCAAATCGTTATGCGATTGGCACGGTTTTGGAAGCCAATCTCGATAAAGGCGAAGGACCAAAAGCCACCTTCTTGGTGCAAAATGGGACCTTAAATGCCTCCGATTATGTCGTTGTCGGGGAAATCTATGGCAAAATCCGCCGCATGACCAATGAATATGGCCAAATCGTGAAAACCGCCGGCCCATCGACCCCGGTTTCCGTCATTGGCTTAAGTGCCGTGCCTAATGCCGGCGACCGTTTCATGTCCTTCCCTAGTGAGAAGGAAGCCAAGGAAATCGCCGAAAAGAGAGCCTTAGCCAAAAAAGCCGAAGAACAGGCGGGAACTGCCGCAAGATCCTTGGAAGATCTTAATAATCTGGTCACTTCTGGATCCATCCAAAACATCAATGTCATCGTCAAAGCCGATACGGATGGCTCGGCGGAAGCCCTCAAATCTTCCTTGGAAAAACTTTCCAACGACCAAATCAAAGTCCATGTCGTTGCCGCTCAAGCTGGGGCGATCAATGACAACGATATTCTTTTGGCCCAAGCTTCCGGCTCCATCATTTATGGTTTCAACATCCGACCAGATGCGAGAATTTCCCAAAAAGCCGCTGAAGCGGGCATTGAGATTCGCCCTCATCGAATCATTTATGAATTAATCGATGAAATGACCGATCTTATGAAGGGTATGTATAAGGCTGAGCAAGTCGAAAATGTGACTGGCCAAGCCGAAATCCGCCATATTTATAAAATCACCCACGTCGGGACTGTCGCTGGTTCTTATGTCACCTCTGGCCTGATCAAGGCAGGGGAGAAGATTCGTCTTCTTCGCGCTGGGGTGATCGTCTATGAAGGAAAACTTGGTTCCTTGAAACGATTCAAAGATGACGTCAAGGAAGTCAAAGAAGGCTATGAATGCGGTTTTACCATTGATGGCTATAACGACATCAAAGAAGGAGACATCATCGAAGGATACGAGATGGTGGTCAAAGAATAATGGCCCAGCGTTCTGGCAGAATCAAAGCCTTGATCGGACGGAATATCTCCGATATCTTGATGTTTGATTTGAAGAATCCGAAAATCGGCATGCCATCGGTGAATTTGGTCGAACTGAATGGCGATAACTCCTTGGCGAAAGTCTATGTTTCCTTTCTTGGATCGAAGCATCCTCAAAAGAATTTGGAAGAATTAAACCGTTGCAAAGGGGTCGTCCGTTCTTTGCTCGCCAAACGAATGGATCTCTACAAAGTCCCAGACATTCAATTCTTCTATGACACCCGTTTCGATGAAGAAGAACATATGAACGCCCTTCTCCAAAAAGAAGAAGCGGAATTGGAAGAAGCCAAAAAAGGCATGAAATAACGATAACGCCCCTTGATTGGGGCGTTTTCTTTATCCTCGCTTCAGAAGATATCTTTCTTGAGTGGATCCGTATTCTTTCTTTTTGCTGAAACCACATCGCAACGCGAGGCTTTTCCTGACGTTAAGAAGCCGGAAAGTCAAAGGAATTCTCTCTTGGGAAAGCCGGTCCATCAATTCTTTCAAGCCAACGCAAAGATCGTCATCCTTCCCCTCTAAATAGAAGAATTCCACCCGGTGGCGGGAACAGAAACGGTAGGCGATTTCGCCGACTTTTCTTTGATGCTTCAACAAAAGGAAATCTTTTTCGCCCTCTTTTTCTTTTCGGGAAGCAAAATGGGTGAGACGCATATCCTTGGCAGAATAGACGGGTTTCAAGGTATAGGAAGGATCATTCTCGCAGAAAAATTCCAACGTCTCGAAATAAAGCTCGAATTCTTCAGCATTAGACAACGCCTTTTTCAGGCTTTTCCTGACCTTTTCGTCTTGCAATAGGATGGCAGGAATCTTTGACTCCATCTCCGAAAGAGGGAGAGAAGACTCATAATGGGGGAAAGACAATTCTTCGGCCATCGTTTCCAATTGTCTTCGTTCGCAAAGAATCAAGGGGCGGATCAGATCGATATTGGCTCCTTCCCAGTGCAGTTTTGGGGTGATCGTGGCGAACTTTCCGTTTTCGAAAAGATTGAAAAATAAGGTTCTCACGGCCTCATCGTGGGTGCTAGGAAAGGCGATTTTATTGGCTTTCAACGAATGGGCCACGTCCTTGAGGGCGCTTTTCAGAAGCTTGGAATATAGGCTGCGAGAAAGTTTCTTCCTTTCTTTTTGCCGGCTAAGCAACGTGGGATAGATGAATTTCGCGTCCACGACAGTCAAAGAAAGACCCAAATCCATGGCGAATTTTTCCCAACAAGCCGGGTCTTCCTTCGAATAGCCAACATCTAAAAAAACAGGGAAGAGACGATAGTTTTTCTGGCGATATCGTCGATAATAGAAAAGGGCATAAAGCAAGCCGAAACAATCGCGGTCCCCAAAAAGAGGAACGACAATCCGATCGCTTTCCTCCATCAACGCATAAGAGGAATCGGCGTTCCTAACGCAAGAAAGGACATTTCTGAAAGTGAGATTTGCCATAGAAAGATTTTACCGCATTTGAGACGTTCTTTTTAGGCGGAAAGACTACTTTTCTTCTATAATAGTTAAGCATGAAAGACGGAATTATCTTAATCAACAAAGAAAAAGGGATGACTTCTCGCCAAGTGGACAATCATCTTGGGAATCTTTTTTCAACAAAAAAAGTCGGCCATCTGGGGACTTTGGATCCTTTTGCCGAAGGCTTGTTGGTCATCGGGATCAACAAAGGGACGAAATTTCTGACCTATCTTGACGATTCCAAGAAAAAATATATCGCTACCCTGGTTTTAGGGCAAAAGACCTCCACCGGAGACCCGGAAGGAGAGGTCTTGGAAAGCAAAGAGGCGCCTTTTTTAGAGGAAAATAAAATCAATTCCGTTTTGGCTTCCTTTTTAGGGGAAGGGGAGCAGATTCCTCCGATGTTCAGCGCAATCAAAATCGATGGCGTCCCATTATATCAAAAAGCCCACCATGGGATAGAAGTCGAACGAAAGCCGAGGAAAATCCGCATCGATTCCATCCATCTTCTTTCTTATCGGGAAAAGGAAATCGTGTTTGAATGCGTGGTTTCAAGAGGCACCTATATTCGGACGTTAGGCGAAGATATCGCCGAAAAATTAGGCACGGTAGGTTATCTTTCTTCGTTGAAACGGACCAGGCTGGGGGATTTTGATGTCAAAGACGCGATTTCATTGTCAGAAGCAAACGAAAATCATCTTCTCGACCCTTCCTCTTATCTTCCTTTTCCGTCGCTTGAAATCCAGGAAGACGAGGATTTTGCCGACATTATGAATGGAAGAATGGTCTATGTTGGAAAAGATTTGGGAGAACGCATCGTGATGAAAAAAGAGGGAAAGGCCTTGGCGATTTACGTGAAGGTCCAAGACACTTTGACTTACAAACCAGAAAGGGGACTTTTCTGATGGAAAAGATCTTCTTTCGCCTGGGGGAATCGATTCCTGACATCAAAAAAGGGGCCTTGCTGTTAGGGAATTTCGATGGGGTCCATCGCGGGCATCAGACTTTGATCAAGGCGGCCAAAGAACGTTTTTCCTTGGTCGGTGTCTTGCTTTTTGACGCCAATCCGGCCGATTTGATCCCCTCACTTGGCAAATCTCATCAAATCTTGACCTCTTTGGAAGACAAACTTTCCCGTTTTTCTTCTTTCGGAGTTGACCGGGCTTATATCGTCCATACCGATTTATCGTTCTTGGCTTTACGGAAGCAAGAATTCATCGACCGGGTTTTAAAACCGATGGATCCTAGCCTTATCGTCGTCGGAACCGATTATTCGTTTGGCTATCGGGCGGAAGGGGATGTCAAGGATTTAACAGAACAATTCGAAGTTCTGGCCCTGCCTTTATTGCAAAATAACGGCGAAAAAATCGCGACTCGAAACATCATTCAATATCTCCAAAAGGGAGAGATCGAGAAAGCCAATCAAGAACTGGGATATTGTTATGAAATCAAAGGCAAAGTCGTTCGTGGATTGGGAAATGGAAGGAATATCGGTTTCCCAACGGCAAACCTTGCCCTAGAGGCCCCTTACGTCTTGCCAAAAGTAGGGGTTTATGCTGGCTATACGACCATCGGTGGCAAATCTTATCGTTCTATCATCAACGTGGGAAGCAATCCAACCGTGGGCCGTTTGAATCATCCGATCGTCGAAAGCCATCTTCTGGATTTCGATGGCGATCTTTATGGGAAAGAAATCGCCATCTCTTTCCTTTCCTGGATGCGGGAAGAAAAGGACTTCGGCTCCTTGGAAAAGTTGAAATCCCAATTGGATTACGATCAGCATTATTTTGAAAGAAAAGGTATTAAATAAAGTAGTAAGTTACGAATATATTAATTACCTAAATATTAGTTAAAAGGTAAAAAGATAACATTTTAATAATATAGGTAATAAAAATACACGATAAATAAAGTTAATATTGTTACCTAAACAATATTGCAAAGGTACAAAATTAAAAGCACTTTAGCGAGGAAGTGCTTTTTTCCTTAATGATTTCCCATCGCCTCTTTGGCTGCCTTTTGATGGGCATCGAATTTCTTTCGTTCCGAAGTGTCGAGAATTCTCTTTCTCATCCGAATCGCATGAGGCGTGATTTCGACCAATTCATCCGAATTGATGTAATCGAGGCAAGCTTCCAGCGACATTTTGCGAGGGGCTTTCAAGACAATCATCAATTCACGCGTGGAAGAACGGACGTTGGTCATTGGCTTGGCTTGGGTGCAATTGACGGCGATATCCACCGGATAACGATGCTCGCCGACGATCATCCCTTCGTAGCAGATATCCCCAGGGACGATAAACATCGTTCCGTGTTCTTCGACTTTCTGCAGCGCATACGAAGTGGCTTGGTTTTGACCTTTGTCCGTAGCTACGATAACCCCGATATTCCGTTCCCCAATGTCGGTTTTCAACATAGGGCGATATTCTTTGAACATATGGTTGATGATGCCATATCCCTTGGTCATCGTCATGAAATTGGAGATGAATCCGATTAAGCCGCGAGAAGGGATGACATAATTAAGGCGGGTGGTGATCCCATTATCATCCATATCTCCTAAGATGCCTCCGCGCGCGCCCAAGGTGGTCATCATATCACCGACGAATTCGTTCGGGACATCGATTTGCAAATCCTCGAATGGCTCACATTTGACGCCGTCGATCTCTTTGATAATGACTTGCGGCTTGGAAACTTCCAATTCATAGCCTTCCCGTCTCATGGTTTCGATCAAAACGCCCAAATGAAGTTCACCACGGCCAGAAACGACCCAGCGTTCCGTGTTGGGAATGCGGGAGAATTTCAAGGAAACGTCTCGTTGCGTTTCCTGATAAAGTCTCTCTTCGATGACACGGGCGGTGACTTTCTTGCCATCTTGTCCGCGAAGTGGGGAAGAGTTGGTGCCAAATTCCATCTGCAATGTCGGCTCATCGACACGAAGAGGAGGCAAGGCTTCGACGCATTTCGGATCGCAAATCGTGTCCGAAACTCCCATATCTGGCAAGCCCGCAATCCCACAGATGTCACCCGATTGGACTTCGTTGACTTCGTTTCGGTTCATGCCCAAGAAGGTATATAACTTCATGACTTTGAAATGAGAAATCGTGCCATCTTTTCGCAAATCCGTGACGGTATCGCCGACATGAATCGAGCCACGCCTTACGGTGCCAATGCCGATTCTTCCGACGAAATCGTTGTAATCTAGCAAAGCGCTTTGCCACTGGAATGGTTTCTCTGGCTCACATTTTGGGGCGGGGATGTTTTTGAGAATCAGATCGAATAGGCAGTCCATCCCTGGCTTTTGGGTGGCAGGGTCTGGATCAAGAGAAGAAGTGTTATTTAAAGCGGAGACGTAACAAACTGGGAAATCCAGCAAATCGTCTGGCGCTCCTAACTCAATGAATAAATCCAAAACCTCATCTACCGCTTTTTGGCCGTCCCCATTAGGACGATCGATTTTGTTGATGACAACGATAGGCTTAATATGATTTTCAAGAGCGTTTTTTAAGACAAAACGGGTCTGTGGCATGGTGCCTTCGTAAGCATCTACCAGCAAAAGACAGCCGTCGACCATATGCATGATACGTTCGACTTCGCCCCCGAAATCGGCGTGCCCTGGGGTGTCGACGATGTTGATTTTCGTATTGTTATATATAACCGCGGTGGTTTTGGCTAAAATCGTGATCCCTCTTTCGTGCTCCAAGGGATTCGAATCTAACATACGATCTTGCACTTCCTCGTTGTCGCGGAACGTGTGGGAAGAGGTGAGCAAGGAATTCACCAACGTGGTTTTTCCATGGTCAACGTGCGCGATAATCGCAATGTTCCTCATATCCATAATGTACCCTCCTTGGCGCAAAGCCTTGTCAATTTTAGGCTCGTGCGTGCGTAGGTGCAATCAAAAAAACACAAAAAAGAGCAAAAAAGCGCATTTCTTTATTGATTTTGTCAAGGCAAAACCGTATATTCTTTCTTGCGGCGTGCCCTTGTTTAGCCCCTCTCTTGGACTAAACTTAGACACTGCTAAGTCACGTTCGAAAGGAGAAAATTCAACATGCTTACGAAAGAAGAAAAGAACGTAATCGTCCAAAAGTACGGTAAAGACGTAAAAGATACCGGCAATACTCAGGTTCAGGTCGCTATTCTCACCAAGAGAATCTCCGAGCTCACTGCCCATCTCAAGAAGAACAAAGGCGACGCAGTTGCCAAACGTTCTCTTTCCGAACTCGTCGGAAAACGTCGTTCTCTCTTGGCTTATCTTGAGAAAAATGACCACGAAGCCTATGCTTCTTTGATCGAATCTCTCAAACTCCGCAAATAATTTTGCCCTGAGTTGAAGATCGACAAAAACAAGCCTAATCAGCCTAAATCCCCGCATCATTTCAACTGATGTGGGGTTTTTATTTTATGATGGCTCGGTCCTAATGATTGGGCAGCAGAAAAGGAAAAAAGTAGGGGATAGAGGGAAATTTCGTCTCATTGTTATCTTTTTCGAACCTTTTATTTGTCGGTTTTTTCTATTAAAACTACTTATCTAAAGATAAGTGTGTTACAATTCCCACGTATACTGAAAAAAGGAAAAATGAATGAGTAAACAAGTATTCGAAATGGAATTTGAAGGTCGTCACCTTCAAATCGAAACCGGGGAGATCGCCAAACAAGCTGACGGTGCGGTCTTCGTCAGATTCGGCGATACGGTCGTCTTATCGACGGCTTGCTGCGCCGATGAACCAAAAGGGGGAGATTTCTTCCCATTGACCGTCGACTATATCGAAAAGCAATACGCCTCGGGGAAAATCCCGCAAAGCTTCCTTCGCCGCGAAGGTTCTCCTGACGCCCATCAAACCCTTTCTGCGCGTTTGATTGACCGTCCAATCCGTCCTTTATTTGCCGAAGGTTTCCGCAATGAAGTGCAATTGGTCAACACGGTCATGTCTTGTGACCCAGCCTGCCCACAGGAAATGGCTGCGATGTTAGGTGCTTCTTTAGCCCTTTGCATCTCTGACATTCCTTTCGATGGCCCAGTCGCTGGTGTTGTCGTCGGAAGAATCAATGGCAAATTCATCATCGATCCAAGCGTCGATGAAAAGGCACTTTCTGACATCAATTTAACCGTGGCTGGCACAAAAGAAGCCATCATGATGGTGGAAGCTGGCGCCGCCGAAGTCCCAGAAGAAGAGATGCTTGATGCCATCATGTTTGGCCATGAAGCAATCAAGAGACTTTGCGAATTCCAAGAAAAAATCATCCAAGCGGTTGGCAAGCCAAAGCGCGAAATTCAACTTTACGCACCGGACCCAGAAATCAAGAAAGATATCTATTCCCGTATCAATGATCGTATGGTTGATGCCATCGACCACACGATGGATAAGTTGGAAAGACAAGATAAGATCGATGCCTTAAAGAACGAAATCCTCGACGATTATGATGCCAGGGAATATGACACCGAGAAAGACCATAACGCCACTATGATGATGGTCAATGACATCCTTGAAGGGATGGTTGCCCAAGAGGTCAGACGTTTGATCATTGAAGACAAAGTGAGACCGGATGGCCGTAAAGTCGACGAAATCCGTCCTCTCGACGCTCAAGTCGATTTGCTTCCTAGAGCCCATGGCTCGGCAATGTTCACCCGTGGCCAGACCCAAGTTATCTCCACGACAACCCTAGGCCCTCTTTCTGACGCTCAAATCATCGATTCTTTGACAGGGGAAGGCAACAAGACTTTCATGCATCAATATAATTTCCCACCTTATTCGGTCGGTGAAATTGGCAGAATGGGACGCCCAGGACGTCGCGAAATCGGTCATGGCGCCTTAGGCGAGAGAGCCTTAAGCTATGTCATCCCATCCATCGAAGAATTCCCATACACCATCCGTTGTGTGGCTGATGTTGTCGAATCCAACGGCTCTTCTTCGCAAGCTTCCATCTGCGCTTCCTGCATGTCTTTGATGGCAGCAGGCGTTCCGATCAAAGGAACCGTTTCTGGCATCGCCATGGGCTTAATCACCGACGATCCAAGCCGTGCACCAGACAAAGAAACCAACCATTACACGATTCTTACGGATATCCAGGGCATGGAAGACCATTTCGGCGATATGGATTTCAAATGCGCTGGCACCAAAAATGGTATTACCGCCCTCCAGATGGACATTAAAATCCATGGTGTCACCCGCGATGTTTTAAGCGAAGCTCTTGCCCAAGCCAACAAAGCCCGCGCCGAAATCCGCGAAGTCATGGAAAAAGCAATCCCTGCTCCACGCAAGGAAGTCAGCAAATATGCGCCAAAGATGGTGACTTTCAATATCGATCCAGACAAGATCCGCGAAGTCATCGGAACCGGTGGCAAAGTCATCAATGACATCATCGCTACCTGCGGCCAAGTCAAGATTGACGTCGAAGATTCTGGCAAAGTCACGATTTATCACACCGATAAGGCGATGATTGAAAAAGCCAGACAAAGAATCGATGACATCGTCCGTGAAGCCAAAGTCGGTGAAATCTACGAAGGAAAGGTCACTCGCGTCGAGAATTATGGTGCCTTTGTCAACCTCTTCGGCGACACCGATGGTCTTTGCCACGTGTCCCGTTTAGATTGGAAATATGTCGATGACGCCAATAATTTCGTGAAAGTTGGCGACACCCTCAAAGTCGTAGTCATCGGCTTGGAAGAAGGAAAGATCAAGCTCTCGCACCGTGAATTCATTGAAAAACCTGCCGATTTCGTGGAACGCCCAGAGCGCCCAGAACGTCCAGCAGGCCCACGCAATGGCGGAACCCATGACCATGGTGGCAAGCCAAGAAACGGCGGAAACCGTGGTGGCAATCGTCGCTAATTTTCACCCTTTAGAGATCAGGCTCAACCTTAGGCTGGGCCTTTTCTTTTTATTTTTTGTTAAGGAAAAGCCAAAAAGCCATTCGATTGCGAAATTTTTGTTTTTCTTAGTTTCAATAACTAAGAAGACTGGTCTATAATTGATGCTATGGAAGACATCATTATCATTGGAGCCGGCGCGGTCGGATGTTTTATTGCCCGCAGTCTATCGCGTTACGAACTCTCTACTTTAGTAATCGAAAAAGAAAATGACGTGGGCGATGTAACTTCGATGGCCAACTCCGCCATCGCACATTCTGGCTATGACCCAGTCCCAGGGAGCAACAAAGCCAAATTCAATGTTTTAGGCAACCGCATGATGAAAGAAGTTTGCCAGGATTTGGATGTTGCTTACGAAGAATGTGGCACCCTGACTGTCGCGATTTATGATTCGCAACTCCCAATGCTGGATGAATTATTGGAACGCGCGAAAGAAAATGGCGTTCCTGCCAAAATCCTCACCGCCGAAGAAGTCAAGGCGATGGAGCCAAACATCAATCCAGAAGTCAAAGGCGCTTTGCTTTGCCCGACTGGCGGCATCGTCAATCCGTTTGAACTTACCGCCCATGCGATGGAAAATGCCTGCGATAATGGGGTAAAGCTCCATTTGGGCGAAGAAGTCACAGACATCAAGGCCGAAAACGACCATTTCTTGGTCAAAACGACAAAAGGGAATTACGAAGCGAAAATCGTTATCAACGCAGCAGGGCTTCATTCTGACGATATCGCGAAGATGATTGAGCCAATCTCTTGGACCATCCATCCGCGAAAAGGCGAATATTATGTCCTTAATCATTATGCCAAAGGCTTAGTGAATCACGTTTTATTCCCTCTTCCAAGCGAAAAAGGCAAGGGCATTTTGGTGACGATGACCACCTCAGGGAATTACCTCGTTGGCCCATCTTCTGAATTCGTGGATGATAAAGAAGACCTTTCCACGGACACTTTGACCTTAGCTAACGTCAAAGAACAGGCTAAGATGTTGGTTCCTAACATCCCATTCCCTGAACAAATCCGTTGCTATGCCGGGTTAAGATCGACGCCATCGACTCACGATTTCATCATCGAGCCTTCCAAAGCTTATGAATCCTTCATCAATGTGGCAGGAATTGAATCGCCAGGCTTGGTTTCTTCTCCAGCCATTGGCGAATATGTCGCCAAAGACTTGGTCGGGAAATTGCTTCCTCTCAAGGAAAAGAGCGATTATCAGAAAACCATCCGCCCTTATTGCCATCCACAGAAGATGAGTGTTGCAGAGCGCAACGCTTTAATTGCCAAAGACCCTCGTTATGGGGAAATCATCTGCGATTGCGAAAAAGTTTCGATCGGCGAGATTGAAGATGTTTTGTCTCGTAGCGTCCCTGCTAAGACCGTCAAAGCCGTGAAAAAGAGAACGCGTGCTGGCTTTGGCAAGTGCCAAGGTGGATTCTGCCAACCGAAAGTCATCAATTTGTTGGCGAAGCATTATGGGATAAGCCCAATCGAAGTCTTATACGACAAAGACGACAGCCAAATCGTCAAAGAAGAAGTCAAGAAGGAGGCCTAAGGATGAAAACCAAAGATTTAGTGATTATCGGTGGTGGATCTGCCGGCATGGCGGCTGCGGTTGCCGCCTATGACAAGGGCATCCGTGACATCTTGATTTTGGAACGCAACGAATTTTTGGGCGGCATTTTAAATCAATGCATCCATAATGGATTTGGTCTTACGCTGTTCAAAGAAGAACTCACCGGTCCAGAATTCGCTTCTCGTCTTATCGAGCAAATCAAAGAAAGAAAGATCGAATATAAGCTTCATACCTACGTTACGAATATCAGCCATGATAAAGTGGTGACTTATTCGAATGCCAAAGAAGGCGTGGTTGAACTTCAGGCCAAGGCGATTGTCATGGCTGCTGGTTGCTATGAAAGAAATGCCGGCGCTATCGGCATTCCTGGCGACCGTCCCGCAGGCATCTTGACCGCAGGGCAAGCTCAATTGTTCTTAAATGAATACGGCTATCTTGTCGGGAAGCGCGTCTTTATCCTTGGCAGCGGAGACATCGGCCTTATCATGGCTAGACGTCTTACTTTAGAAGGGGCGAAAGTGCTTGGCGTAGCCGAAATCTGCGCCTGGTCCAATGGTTTGAATCGTAATATGGTTCAATGCCTTTACGACTACAACATCCCGTTATATCTCAGCCACACGGTTTCTAAGATCGTCGGCAAATCAAGATTGGAAAAAGTCATTATCTCCAAAGTCGATGAACGGATGCAGCCAATCCCGGGAACAGAAATGGAATTCGACTGCGACACCCTCGTTTTATCCATCGGTTTGGTGCCAAACAATGACCTTCTTAACAACGCAGGCGCAGCCAAGGGAAGAAGCCGTGGCGCATTAGTCAATGAAAACTTCGAAACCACCATCGATGGCATCTTCTCTTGCGGCAATGTCTTGCATGTCCACGATTTGGTCGACAACGTTGCGATGGAAGCTACCGTCGCAGGCAGATCTGCCGCGGATTATATCCTTGGGAATTTGAAACGCGGCGACAAGAAAATCGCCGTCCAAGCGGGGGATGGCATTGGCTATGTCGTGCCAGGGGAAATTGATCTTTCCTCAGCCTCAGAAGCCTTGGAATTCAAATTCAGAGTTCGCAAGCCATCAAAGAATGTCTACATTGTTTACAAATTCAATGGAGAAGTGGTAAAAAAGGTGTTCAAACCTGTGATTATTCCTAGTGAAATGGAAATTCAGAAAATGCCTAAAAGCTTACTAAAAAATGACCAAGGGACGATAGAGGTTTCTTTGGTCCAGAAGGAGGAATGAGGATGGAAAGAGAATTAATCTGCATCTGCTGCCCAAGAGGATGCCATTTAAAAGTTGATGAGAATCTTAATGTCACCGGAAATTTCTGCCCACGCGGGGCGGCCTATGGCAAACAAGAAGTCTCCAACCCCACCCGTGTCGTGACTTCGTCTGTGAGAATTAGCCATGCCGAATTGGCCATGTGCCCAGTGAAGACAAAAGACCCGATTCCCAAAGGAAAAATCTTTGATGTGATGCAGTCAATCATAAACACTCATATCGAAGCTCCGGTGCATATTGGGGACGTCGTTATTGCCGATGTTTGCGGAACGGGCGTTGATGTGGTTGCCACCCGCAATATGGAGAAAATCTAATGCGCATCTTAGTCGCTTCTGACATCCACGGCCGCTTGTCGCGGATGAAGATGCTTGACGAAAAAATTCGCGCCTTTCAGCCGGACAAGATCTTCTTGCTCGGCGATTTTCTCTATCATGGCCCGCGAAATGGGGTGCCAGAAGATTACGATCCTATGGCGGTCGGGGAAATCCTGAAGAGCCATAAAGACAAAATCATCGCCGTCCGTGGCAATTGTGATGCTAGAATCGACGAGGATATCTTATCTTTCCCTCTGGAAGACAACCGACGTTTTGCCTTAGGAGGATATTGGTTCGACCTTTATCACGGGGATGAGTTTTCTCTAGAAAACCTCAAACCGGAGATCGGGGACATTCTGATTTCCGGACATACCCATATTCAAATTCTCGAAAAGAAGGATGGCTATCTTTACCTTAACCCTGGCTCTCCCTCCTTCCCCAAAGGCGGGAATGAGCCTTCTTATGCGACGATAGATGGGGAGATCGTCACCATTCGAAGATTATCCGATGGTTCTCCCATTCGATCGTTGAAACTTGACGGACAGCCCTCGGCATGAAACGGGGGCTTTTTCTTTTTTCAAAAATATTGCCGTTCATTGTTCCTTAAAAAGGCCATAAAGATTATAATAATCTTTGCAAAAGAGCGTTTTTTCTTATGGAGAAAGGGGAAAAAGATGAGCGATAAGGTGAGATTATTTACCCTTGGCGGTTTGGACGAAGATGGAAAAAATTGTACCATCGTCGAAGTCAATGATGAGATTTATGTGGTCGGATGCGGCGTCAAATATCCAGATCGAACGATGCCAGGCATCGATTATGTGATCCCCGATTTCACTTACCTTCGCGAAAATAAGCATCGCGTCAAAGCTTATCTTTTGCCTCACGGCCATGATGATGAAATGGGCGCTTTGGCCTACCTTTATGAAGATGTGCCAGCGCCAATATACGGGTCGAATGTGACGATTGAAATGTTTAAAAATTTCACTCGCCACGTGGGGACGGCAAACGTGAAATACCATTTTAATGTGGTTAAGCCTTCTTCGGTTTTCTATATCGGCGCAAGGAAAATCTCCTTTTTCCAGACTTCCCATAATATCGCCCAATCCAGCGGCATCGCCATCAACACAAGCCTAGGCAATGTCGTTCTTACCAGTGATTATGTGATCGAAAACAACGCTGCTCCGGCCTATCTTACGGATTTGAACATGATTGCGAAAATCGCTGAAGACAAGACTTTGGTTCTTTGCCCGGAATCGGTTTTTGCCGGCAAAAGCGGCTATACCGCCCCTCACTATAAAATCACCCCTCTTATTGAAAAAGAGGTCAAAAACGCTCAAGGACGCATCTTTATTGGGATGTTCGGCCTGAATTTCTATAACATTCACGGCATCATCAATTTGATGGTTTCTTCCCACAAACGAATCATTCCTTATGACGAAGAGACGGCCGATATCCTCCAATCGATGAGGCAAGCAGGACAATTAATCCTCCCCAACGAGAATTATGCCCCGGCGGATGATATCAATCGTTATCGCGGCGTCGATATCGTCGTTTTGATGTTTGGCTATGGGACGAGGCTTTATCGTAAAATCGCCCTTTTGGCAGCCGGCCAATCAGATGGAAACCGTCCTGTTTCTCTCGAAGAAAGCGACACTTTCATCATGGCTTGCCCGGCCAATGACAACACCGAAATCGAAGCCACCGACGCTCTCGACGAACTCTATCGCAGCGGCTGCCATGTCGTTCCGATCAGCAAAAAATCTTTCTTGAACATGCACGCTTCAGAAGAAGATTTGAAGATGATGATTTCTTTGCTTCATCCGAAATATTACGTACCTTTGAAAGGCTATTTCAAAGACCTTTTGAACAATGCCGAAGTCAGCTTGAAATCTGGCGGGGCCTTGACCCATCAATCTGTCTTCTTATTGGAGAACGGGACAGCCGTGACTTTCACCGAAAAAGGCGCTTTCGTCGAACCTAATGCGGTGGTTCATGGCGACATCATGATTGACGGCATTGGGGTGGGAGATGTTGGCTCTGCGGTGCTTGAGGAACGTCAGAAACTCTCCCAAGGCGTCGCGATCATGGCCGTCACCGTCGACAAGAAGACCCGCAAAATCCTCGCTGGCCCAGACATTCAATTCCGCGGTCTTGTTCTCCCCAATGAAAGCGAATCTTTGATGCGCGATGTCACCAAAGTTTTTAATGAATGCCTTTTTGAAGATCTTGGCCGTGAGGACATGGATATCGAGGCAATCAAAAACGATCTTTATGAGCATTGTTTCCGTCTGATTCGTCGTCAAACCGGTAAAGAACCCATGGTTTTGCCGCTCATTGTCGAAAAGTAAACCGTTTTGAGAATTTCAGCTATGCAGCAAAAAATCTATACCAACAATCAAATCATTCGCGCTTTAGGTGCGGGAATCTTAATCTTATCCCTGCTTTTCCTATTGTCTCCCTTCACCCATCATGTGTGGGGCATCGCCTTTCTTTTCGTCTATCTGTTCGGCCTTTTGGGTTATTGGGCTTTCTTTCCGCTAGCCTTGGTTTTCGGCGTTCTTTTGTTCGTCAAAGGGAAAGACGCCAAGAAAATCTTAACCTGGAGAATCGTTGTTGGAATTTTCGTCGTTTTGATCGGAGTTTCCTTGATCTTCGGCTTTGGCAGCGCGAATTTTTATGCCGACAACGGTCTCTCTCTTTATGACCTTTATGGAACAGAAAGCACAGGTCTTCTGGCTTCTTTCGCCGAAATGAAAGGAATTATCAACGCCCGCGATGGCGGAGGGATTATTTATGCGCTAATCGCCTATGGCATCAACGCGGCAGGTCGGGCTTTGACCTTGACCATCGCCATTCTCGTCATCCTAGTCGGTCTTTTCTTCCTTTTTTATCCGTTGATCATGCGGGGGATTCACGGAGTTACCTCCAAAGTCGGCGCCAGCCGTGCGAAAAAACAGAGCGACGAGGAAATCCGCCGTCAAGAAGAAGAAAATCGCATCGCCTTGGAAGCCTATGTCCAAGACAATCAGCCCATTGAGGTAGATGAGCCAATCCCGGCGGCTCAAATTTCCTATGAAGTCCGCCCAGAATCCCCAAAAGGGCCGGTGGAGGAAAATGCTTCAAGAACTAGCCTTTACCATTCCGAAGGACCGAAGGAAGTCTCTCCTGTCCCCCAAGAAATCGCTCCCGTAGAACCGCTAAGAGAGGCTGTTTTGGCAGAAACCGAATTCAACGCCGGTCTTCAAGAAGCTGTCTTTGACCCCAATGCCAACGACATCTTCTCTCAACCTGTTTCTTCTCCTTCTGCGCCAAGCGGCATTTCCTCAAACAGAAAGGAAATCATCCTCGAAACACCGAAAAAAGCCCCTGCCTACGGAGAGGTCGTTTTGCCTCTTCCTGGAGAAGAAAAACCAGAGCCTACGCCAGAAAAAGTCGATACGAAAGACGCTGAAGTGACTTGGGAAGAAGTGGCTCAACCCTCTGAGGAATCCATCAAGGAAGAAAAACGCGAAGAAACAGAAGAAACCCCCCAAGAATCCTTTGTTTCAGAGGAGTCTTTCGAAGAAGAGGAATATTCCTCAGATGAAGAGCAAGAACAAGAAAGTCTCTCTCTTGCTGAGCCAGAGCCGCATATCGAGCCAGAGCCGCATGTCGAGCCAGAACCGCATGTCGAGCCAGAGCCAGAGCCAATTCATACAGCCATCCCAGACGCTACCTTCAAACCGGAACCGATGCCAGAGCCTAAGCACGAGATGAGTGAGGAAGAAAAACATGGTGTTATGCCGGCAAAACAACGCCCTGCCTACCAATTCCCTCCTTTGGATTTATTGCAAACTTATAAAAAAGACCCTCAATTGGAGGAGCAAAACAAGCTGGATTGCCAACATCGCGCCGACATTATCAATGAAACGTTTGCCGACCTTCATGCCGGCGCCCAAGTCGTCAGCTATACCGTCGGCCCATCGGTCACCCGCTATGATATTCAGGCAGATCGTGGCGTTTCTGTCGCCTCGATTGGTCGATTCGTGAAGGACGTGTCCGTTAAATTGGGCGGCGTTCACACCCGTTATGAAGAAGTTATTCTCGGAAAAACGACTTCTGGGTTGGAAATTGCCAACGAGAAATCGACCATTGTCTCCCTGAAAGAAATGGTGGCATCCCTTCCTGATGACCCACACAAGAATATGTGGATTCCTTTTGGCATCAACATCTCAGGCGAGCCGATTTGCGCTGATCTTTCCGCTTTCCCTCATATGCTTATCGCCGGCACCTCTGGTTCAGGTAAATCAATTTTCGCCCATGGCATATTGGCTTCCTTGATCATGCGTAATCGTCCTGAAGATCTCAAACTCGTTTTGGTGGATCCGAAACGTGTTGAAATGGTCAAATATGCCGATATTCCGCACCTTCTTTGCCCAATCATCAAAGAACCTAGCCAAGCCAAAGTTTGCTTAGATAAACTCATCGATTTGATGGAAGCCCGTTTGATGCTGTTTGAATTCGCTGGGGTTCGCGATATCCGCGCCTACAATGAAAAATATTGCCCCAAGGCAGGCGCCGAGCCAATTCCTTTTATCGTTGTCTTCATCGATGAATACGCCGATCTTTCCGACACTTGCAAAAACATCGGTCAGAGCGTTGTACGTCTCGCTCAAAAAGCCCGCGCGGCCGGTATTCACTTAATCATTGCCACCCAGCGTCCTTCCGTTAACGTCATTACAGGCGTTATCAAGGCCAATTTGAATGTTCGTGTCGCTTTGCGCGTAAGTTCGCAAGTTGACTCCGGGACGATTTTAGGCCATGCGGGAGCGGAAGAATTAAACGGACATGGCGATATGTTAGTCGATTGCCAGCAAATCTCTCATAACGGGGATGTCCGTTGCCAAGGCTGTTTGGTGCAAGACGAAGAGTTAGAAGCCATCACGGATTTCATCAAGAAGCAGCAAACTGTCGAATACGATCCTCGTTTCCTCGATCTCACCGATCATTCCAATGATGAGAAAGAAGCAGAAGAGAACGAAAAATTAGAACGGGCAGCCCTTAAAGAGAAAGCCAAAGGCGATCTTTATGAGCAAATCAAGATGGATGTCATGACCCAAGAATATACCTCGATTTCGAAAATCCAACGTACTTATAGTGTTGGTTTCCCACGCGCTGGCAAAATCTTCAATCAACTGATCGCCGAAGGAATCGTCGCTAAAGCCGATAGTCAATCGAATGCGAAAGGCTCGAAGGTTTTGATTCATGATCCTTCCGTTTTGGGCAACGGAAACGAAAATTTTGACGGAGACAACGACTGATGAAAATCGGCTGCGATATCGTCGACTTACGACGCTTAAAATTAGATTGCTTGCCCTTCCTGAAAGGCGTTCTTTCTCCTTCGGAGATGACGCTTTTTGAGGCAACAAACAACAAAAAAGATTTTCTCGGTGGAAGGTTCGCTGCCAAAGAGGCTTTTTTGAAGGCCTTAGGAACGGGGCTAAGCGGTGGTCCGCGAATGAAAGAAATCGATGTTAAATACCGTCCTTCTGGTCAGCCGGTTTTGTGTTATGACGGAAAGGAATACGAGGTTTCCATCTCCCATGATGGAGACTATGCTTTTGCAGTGGTCATCATCCCATGAAAGACACTTATGTTTCAGCACGTTTGATTAGCCCCGATACGATTCGGCTGGTTTTTTTCTCCGAAAATTCTTTTTCGCATGAGCAATTCACTCTTATCATTGACCATGAGAAGAGAGTCAAATTAACCATTGCCAAAAACATCAATCTTCCAGCCCACACTTTCTTGGAATTCAAACTCCGCGCCCCTTTGGAATTAGGCCATTCGTATTTTGTGGACATTTCCTCTTTTGGGGCAGTCCCTCTGGATGTAAAAGAGGCGACGGAATTCCCAAATTTCGACACCGAATTCTTCTATCCAGGCCACTTGGGTGCAGAATATCGTAAAAATTCGACAAAATGGACTCTTTGGGCTCCGTTGGCTAGCGATGTGAAACTTATTTTGAAAACAAAAATGGGCGATTACTCCTATCCGATGGTCCGCGGGGCGAATGGGTCTTGGGAGATTGTTTTGGAAGGGGACTACCTTTTGGCTTGTTACCAATATTCAGTTACCAACAACGAGGTCGCCCTTACTAGCATCGACCCTTATGGAAAAGCTTCGACGGCAAACGGGAAAGAATCGGTTGTCATTGACGAAAAATCAATGGCTCGTCGATTTGACAAATCGAACCTTCCTCCGATCGCTTCTTTGACAGATTGCGTCATTTATGAAGGGAACGTCCGAGACTTAACCGTCGATAAACATAATACTATTCTTCAAAAAGGGACCTACGCTGGTCTTGCAGAGAAAGGAAGAACGACGAAAAAAGGAAATCCCTTTGGGCTGGATTATCTGAAATCTTTAGGCATTACCCATCTTCAGTTGCAGCCTCTTAATGATTTTGGCTCTGTCGATGAACTCCGTCCTTTCAGTCAATACAATTGGGGTTATGACCCAACGCAATATTTCACTCCGGAAGGTTCTTATTCCCTCTCGCCCAATGACCCAATAAAACGCCTTAAAGAAGTGCAAGATCTTGTCGATTCCCTTCATCAAGAAGGCATCCGCGTCGTTGTCGATGTCGTTTTTAACCATGTTTATGATTATCTTTTCTCCAGTTTGGAAAAATGTGTCCCGAATTATTATTTTAGGAAAATGCCTAATGGGAGAATCTCCAATTCCTCTGGCTGCGGCAATGACATCGATTCGGAACGGCCGATGGTGAGGCGTCTTATCATGGACGCCTGTGATTGGTGGGTGGATTTTTATGGGATTGATGGCTTCCGTTTCGATTTGATGGGCCTTTTAGACGCAAGGACGATTGCCACGATCCAGGCTAACGCACGATCCAAAGACCCTAATTTCATCCTCTATGGCGAGGGTTGGAATATGTTTTGCCCAACGAAAGCCACGATGGCCAATCTCAATCATGCCTCAAGGCTTCCTGCCGTCGGTTTTTTCAACGATCGTTTCCGCGAGAATGTGAAAGCCTTTTGCGCTGGCGATTTGACTAGAAAAGACGCCTTCATCTATTCGATGATCGGAAGTTGTTATGAATATTCTCTCCAAAGCCCGATGTTCGGCAATGGGGCACAATCATTGAATTACATCGAATGCCACGACAATGGAACCTATTACGATTACCTCAGCAAGAATGGGGGATTTAAGGAATCGGACAAATTAGAAATCTGCAAACTTGGGATGGCAGCGACGATTTTTGCCTTTGGCATGCCATTCATTCACGAGGGTCAGGAAATCGCCCAATCGAAGTTCGGAAATGAGAACACCTATAACCTTGGTGACATTTATAACAAATTGTCAGATAAACTTCTTGACGAGCGGATTGAAATGACGCATTATTTAAGAGGAGCCATCCAATTAAGGAAGTCCTTGGCCTTCTATTCGGAAACCGACCCGGACCGCATTGCGGCGATGGTCGATTTCGAGGAATTTGGCGAAGGGCTGATGATGAAGGTGAAAGACCTATCCCTTGCTTCGCCTTATCAGGAAGTGGAATTCCTCTTCAATGTCACTTCTGATTCCTTAACTTATTCATTCAAGGAAGACCGCCGCATTCTCTTTACCAGCGGAGGCTCTGCCTTGGGTGCCGCCATTTTAGGAAGGAATGTCCTGGTCCCGAAGCATTCCGTCCTCGTTACGGCTCTATTAAAAGATTGACGGGAGTTCGCAAAACCCAAAGATAAATCGTTAAGGAGGAGATTATGGTCTCTGCAGTTTTTGTGACGGGTCGATTAGGCAAACCCGTTGATTCCGTGACCCGTTTTGTTGAATTGGATCGTGTGATTCCTGGCCCGATGGGCGAATATCAAGTCGATCAGATTCCGGTCGTCACTTATGGAGGGCCTGGGTGTTTGTTCATGAAGGCTCCGATTGGCTCTTTCATCACCGTCAAGGGGCATCTAGAAACCAGGGAGAAACTTGGCTTAGTCGTTTGCTTGGAGCTCGAGGAAATCTTTCCACTTAAGAAAAAGAAATGAGAAGAAACCCCTCATTTTGCCCTAAAAGAGAAGAAAAGTAATATAATACAGCCATGTTGAAATATCTAAGATTGGTGTTCACTGCAGGGCTTCGCATCCTCTGGGATTGGTTGTTTTATATTCTCCGTTATGCCAAACATCCAGAACGTTATCCTTTGGAGAAGCGTTATGCGAAGGTCCATAAATTAATTGTTTATGTCGTCGATTGCTATCGTGTCGACTTCAAAGTCAAAGGTTTGGAACATTTGCGTCGATTGGAGGCTTCTGACAAGCCATACCTCATGTGTGCCAATCACGAGTCCAACATGGATCCGATCGTGATGCTATATTTCTGCGAGAAGCCGATTTCTTTCGTCGCAAAAAAGGAAACCGAGAAATTCCCCTTCGTTGGGAAAATCATTAAATCCATCGATGGTTTGTTCATGGACCGTGACGACTTAAGACAATCCCTCCGCGTGATGATCGAATTGGGGAAACGACTCGAAAATGGGAAACTCTCCTATTTGATTTTCCCTGAAGGAACGAGAAACAAAGACATGGACAAGTCTTTGCTACTTCCTTATAAGCCAGGGGCTTTGAAAGCCGCCAAAAAGGCAGGGGTGGCGATTTTGCCATCCTGCATGTATGGCAACGAAAGAATCCTTCCGATGAGGCCTAATGACAAACGAATCCCCGTCGAACTCACTTTCTTTGAACCACTCGATCAAAATATGGTGAAAGAAAACGATACGGAAGCGATTGCCGAAAAAGTGATGGAAATCACTGAAGCGGAACTTAAACTTCAGATTGCCTCAAATCAGGATTTCTTTGAAAAAGGCTACCAAAAAATCCCTCGTCGAAAAGGGAAACTTAGATAAGAAAAAAAGCCAGCGATGGCTTTTTTAAATTGTTCTTCTCAATCCCTTCGGATAATGATTTTTCGCAACCCCTTGGGTGACTTTCACATAGCCGAGGTTCTGATTGTCGTAGCTGACGATATAGAAATTATCCGGCCGTTCCAAGGGGAAAGTGTCCCCGTGGATGTAAGCTTTCGCCTCTTCGAAATTGATCGGAATCGAATATTTCGGAGAAAGAAAATGAGTTAAGTGGTGGTCTGGGATATAAATGCTTCTCATCTCAAACAACTTGACCCCGTAGCGAAGGATATTTAAATGAGAGACGTCGAAATGTTGAGAAAGAGAGTAAAATTTGTTTCTCATCATCTCATTGGATCTATCCTGCAGATCATATTGAGCGATGAAATCTTTATAACGCGTGTTTTCCACGATTTCTTTTTTGGTTTTGACCAGGGTTCCCGGCTTTCTGAGCAAACAAATGAATTGCCCTTCGCCTTCAAAATGGTTCGGATGAAGGCGGACAGCTTCAGGAAGAGCGGCGGAACGATAGAAAGAAGGGTCTTCTGGAAGAGGGATGATTTCAATCTCTGGGTGCATGGCCTTGAAATTAAGGATGACCTCCTCGTCTTCCTCGTAGGAGAAAGAACAGGTGCTGTAAGAGAGAGTTCCGCCTTCCTTCAGCATAAAATAGCCAAGTTCCAGCAATTCTAGTTGTCTTCTGGCGTTGGTTTTTACCTTCTCTGGCTTCCAATCGCCTTTGGCCAATGCGTTTTTACGCATCATCGCGCTTCCGGAACATGGGGCGTCAAGGATGATTTTATCGAACAAATTCGCGAAATGGACATGCGAGAAAACGAAATCGTTAGAAGCGACGATCATATTGCCTCGGCCCATCCGTTCGACGTTTTGTGACATGGCTTTGGCGCGAGGATAGGAGATGTCATTAGCGATAATCACTCCCTTATCATTCATCGCCAAGGAAGCCCCGATGGATTTGCCCCCGGGAGCGGCACACATATCAAGGATCACATCGTCTTCTTCTGGTTTTAAGAAGTGGACGACCATCATCGCAGAGGCATCTTCAATCGAGAAAACGCCATCATCGTATAACAGATCCTTTCCAAATTCGTATTCTTCTTTGTCGTAATAATAGGCATGTTCGACAAAAGGATGCTTTTTAACATTGGGGTAGCGCGTCAAAAATTCTTCGTCGCTCATCTTTTTGGTGTTCAGCAACAAACAATGGGTGACTTTGCCATTTTCGATGGCGTCAATTAACGAATCGACTTCGCTTTCCGGCAAATGTGAAACTAAACTCGTGCGGAAATCCATACAAGTGAATTATAATAAAAACAAGTTTGAAAATATAGAGGTAAAACACATGCGGATGGTTGACATTATAGAAAAGAAAAGAGATGGGAACGAACTTTCCGATGCGGAAATCCGTTTCTTTGTTTCGGGCTATACGGAGGGAAGTATTCCCGACTATCAAGCGAGCGCTTTAGCAATGGCGATCGTTTTCCGAGGGATGAACAAACGGGAAATCGCCACTTTGACCGATGCCATGGAACATTCCGGGGAAACGATTGACCTTTCCGCGATTCAAGGCGTCAAAGTAGACAAACATTCCACCGGTGGAGTTGGGGATAAGACTTCCCTTGCTTTAGGTCCTCTTGTGGCCGCCTGTGGGGCAAAACTGGCCAAGATGTCAGGCCGTGGATTAGGACACACCGGTGGGACATTAGACAAAATGGAGTCCGTTCCAGGTATGAACATTTTCCTTACGGACAAGCAATTCGAAGACCAAGTCAACCGCATTGGAATTGCTATTATCGGACAGACTGGCGAAATCGTTCCCGCCGATAAAAAACTTTACGCCCTCCGCGATGTGACGGGAACCGTCCAATCCATTCCTTTGATCGCTTCTTCCATTATGTCCAAGAAGCTCGCCAGCGGCTCAGATACGATCCTTCTTGATGTTAAATTCGGCACCGGGGCGTTCATGAAAACTCTAGAAGATGCCAGAGAATTAGCCAAAACGATGGTTGAAATCGGCGATTCTTTACATCGCGACACCCGAGCCATCTTAACCGACATGAACGAGCCTTTGGGCCTAGCTGTTGGCAACAACCTTGAAGTCAAAGAAGCCATCGATACTTTGCATGGCCACGGACCAAAGGATTTCGTCGAGCTGGTCACCAAAGCCGGTTCCATCATGCTGCAACAAGCCAAAATTGCCAAAACCGAAGAAGAGGGCGAGAGAATGATTCAAAAAGCGATTGAGGATGGTAGTGGATTCCGGAAACTTCTCGAATTATTCCAGGCTCAAGGCGCGGATATTTCTTATTTGGAGCACCCTGAGAAATTCCCCGTTTCCCAATATATCGTCCCGATTCTCGCCGACCGCGATGGCTATGTTTCCCGTATCGATTCCTTGGAAATCGGCTTAGCTAGCATGAAATTGGGCGGCGGCAGAGCGACGATGGAAGATAAAATCGATATGTCGGCCGGCATCGTGTTGCAAAAGAAAGTCGGTGACAAAGTCAATCGTGGCGAGGTCCTCGCTTACGCCCACACCAACAAAGTCGGATGCGAATCGGTTTTCCAAGAGATTCATGATGCGTATAATCTTTCCGAGAACGAGGTCAAGATGGAACCGATCGTTCGCGAATATATCCACAAATGAGAATTTTGATTCAAGAGGTCAGCAAAGCCGCCGTCCGAATCGACGGAGAAATCCATTCCCAAATCGGGAAAGGGCTTTTGCTATTTGTCGGCTTTAGCGCCGGAGACGATGAGGAAACCCTTAAGAAGATGCGCGATAAAGTCGTGAAATTGAGGATTTTTCCCGATGAAAAAGGCAAAACCAACCTTTCCTTGGACCAAATTCATGGCGAAATGCTTTCCGTTAGTCAATTCACTCTCTACGGAGAGGTGAAAGAAGGCAATCGTCCTTCTTTTGTCGCTTCTCTAAAAGCGGAGGAAGCACGCGGTCTTTTTGCTTTGTGGAACAATCTCCTCCGCGAGAGAATACCAACCCTTCAAACTGGCGTTTTTCAAGCGGATATGAAGGTGGAACTCGTCAACGATGGGCCGTTCACATTATGGCTAGATAGCAAAGAATTATTCGGGAGATAAGATGAGCAAGAAAGTATTATTGGGTTTAAGCGGTGGCGTCGATAGCGCCATTGCGGCATATAAACTGAAAGAAATGGGTTATGAGGTGACTGGCGCTTTCATGCGCAATTGGGATGCCATGGCCAATGGCGATTATCTCGGCAATCCGACGGTCAACGATAATCAATGTCCGCAAGAGAAAGACTGGGATGACGCTAAAATCGTCGCCCAAAAATTAGGAATCCCCCTCATTCGCATCGACTATATCAAAGAATATTGGGATACCGTCTTTTCCTATTTCTTGGAAGAATACAAGAAGGGGAGAACCCCAAATCCTGACGTTTTATGCAATAAAAACATCAAGTTCGGCCCTTTCCTTGATTATGCGAAATCCCATGGTTTCGACTATATCGCAATGGGTCATTATGCAAAAAAGGTGGTTTTGAATGGCCATACCCATTTAGCCAAACCATATGATTTGAACAAAGATCAAACCTATTTCCTTTGCGAGCTTTCCGAGGAACAGATTTCCTCCTCTCTTTTCCCGATGGAAGACATCACCAAAAGCGAGGCGCGAGAAATCGCCGCCAAACTTGGGCTGAATGAAGTTGCCGCCAAACACGGGTCTACGGGCATTTGCTTCATCGGTGAACGTAATTTCCGACAATTCCTGCGCAATTATTTCCCTGCCACCAAAGGGGATATCATCGATATCGAGACTGGCCGTGTCTTGGGCACACATACCGGGGTGCTCTATTACACGCTCGGTCAAAGAAAAGGCCTAGGCATCGGAGGAATCAAAGGAGAAGGAGACGCCACTTGGTTCATTTGCAAGAAGGATGTCGAAAACAATATCCTTTACGTCACCAAAGGGGAGACTTCCGCCTGGTTGCTTTCTGATGAATGCGAAATCACCGATGTCAATTGGATCGGCGAGAAACCGATAGAGCCCTTGCCGGTGCAAGTCAAATTCCGTTATCGTCAAAAAGATAACCCTTGCCACCTTCGTTTCATTGGAGAAAATGTCCATTTAGATTATGATACGCCCGTAGAGGCGGTTACCCCCGGCCAATTCGCGGTTTTTTATAGCGAAGACGGCGTGATGTTAGGGGGAGGGATCATCGATCGAACCTATTATCAAGGTAAACGTCGCGACAAATAAGGTACAATAAGAGCATGGCTAAGAAAAAATCTTCTTCTACTGGGAAATCGGTGAAAAAGGCGGTCAAAAAAGAAATAAAAAAGGCTGCCAAGAAAAACCCTGGCGTTTTCATTGCCATCGTTGCGGTTGTCCTTGTCGTTGCTTTAGCCATCAGCGCCGTTATCTTATATCAAAAAACACATACCGGAGGAGAAGGTTCTAGTCACGATTCCACAAGCCTTCATTCTTCCGATTCCAGCTCTTCTTATTCTTCGCTGGATTCTCATTCGGAATCCACTTTCTCCGAGCAATCGAGCTCGGAAGAGTCCGAATCTATTTCACTTGACGGTGATTCTTCGCCGCTTTCTATCCATTTCATCGAGCAAGACGCCCCCTACACTGGCGATCTGATTTATATCAAAGCGGGGGAGAATGACATTGTGATCGATGGTGGGGCGAGAAAAGGAGTTGCTGCCACGGCGACTTCTTATATCGACAATTATGTCACCGACGGAAAACTCGAATATGTGATTGCCACCCACGCCCATCAAGACCATATCGCCGGATTCGTCGGGAACGCCGACTCTTCTGCGCCCGGAGGCAGAACGGGCATCCTCTATCATTACAAAGTCGACACTTTGATCGATTTCTCTTATTACATCAGCGATTCTTACACTCATTTGAATTC
>CADBIO010000007.1 GCA_902794835.1 uncultured Erysipelotrichaceae bacterium | reverse complement strand
CCAAAAGCGGATCGCCTTCTTCATTTGCTCTTCGGTCGAATAATGGAAGATGTCCCCGTGGCAGTTATCCGAATTGAAAAACGGGGTGGAGGCAACGTCTTCGTATACGACGATCAGCTCTTTCCAATCGTCCGTTTTAAGGCCCCGCAACGAAAATTCGACCATGTCCTTGTTCGTTAAATCGTTCAATTCAAGCAGATACTCGTTTATCAGGCTGATCAGCTTATCGAAGGGGACGTCGCCATTGCCATTTTCGATTTTGTTGATGCTCGCTCGGTTGGTATAGCCCACCCTCTTCCCCATTTCTTCTTGGGAGAGGCCTTCCCTTTTGCGGATTTCTTTAACTATGTCTTTCAGCTGTTTCATGGGAGAACCAACTCCTCGTTCGAGAGGATTTCGGAAACCAAATCAAGATAGGCCTCCGGATTTTCCGCTTCCATTATGGTTGTTATTTTGTTTCCGCCGTCTTTTGAAGACGCCCCGCAGTGGAAGACTCTAACCTTGCCCGGATAATCCAAAACGATATAGCGATCATGGAACCTTCCCTTGGTCTTTTTAAATTCGATATGGAGGTCTGGGCGGTCGGCAATGAAATCCGCGATGAACGACTGGGTCAGGGAGCTCTTGGCCTTGTTGTCGGAAAAGACGATAATGCGCACGCCCGAATTGCAGGACTTAAGCAATTGAATCGTTTTTACGTCGATATAATCGTCAATCAAATAAACGTTTTGTTTCGCCATAGAATAAATCCGTTGATAAGCCACGTCGGATTCCACTTTCTCGCCATCCATGATTAAGAAGGATTTATAGGTGGACGGGTCAATAAAGTTATCCATCACCACACTAAGTTGACCTTTGATCTCAACAATGGCCTCTGTGTTCGTGCGAGCCTGGTTTGCAAGAGCGAGAATCTCATTGGTTGAACCTAGCGAATTCGCCTCTACCATGTAATCTTTTATGGATTTGAAAAGGCGAATCAGGGTCTTGCTTTGCCGCGTTGCTAGGTCGCCACGCAAAACGGTCATAAGCATATAAATGCCTTGTTCGGTGAAGGCGAACGGAAGCTTCCTATTGCCTCCCCAATTTGATGTGAAATTTTTGCACTTCAAGATTTCTGCCCATTCTTCTCTCGTTAGTTGAAACGTAAAATCATTGTCAAATCTGTCAGCGTTGTTTTTGACCTGCCTATTAAAATATCTGGTTTCGTAACCATAGATTCGAGCCAAATCAAAATCCAGCATAACCTTTTGACCGCGGACTTCATAAATAAGGTCCTTGATTTGGCTTTCATCCAATAAAGCTAGAGGCGCTGAATTGTTCATAAAATAAGTATATAAATATGTTTATGTTTTTTCAACATATGGAGGCTATTTAAAACCGCCAAGACGGACGGTCTTGCTTTGCCTGACGGCAAGATCTCCATGCAACACAGTCATGAGCATGTAGATTCCCTGTTCTGCGAAAGCAAAAAGGAAGATACCTGCACTTGGGGTTTGCGTTTGCGGTGGATTTTTTCGACCTCAAACCACTTTCCGGCCTGCCTTCATTCAAAATGAATGAATTTGCGGTCAATTTTTTTGACTTCAAAATGTCGTCCCACTCTTGCGAGGTCAGACAAAACATGAAATCAAGTTCAAATTTATCCGTATTGTTTTTAACTTGTTGGTTAAAAGCTTTGGTTGAGTAACCATAGATTCGAGCCAAATCAAAATCCAGCATAACCTTTTGACCGCGGACTTCATAAATGAGGATAGTAAAACCGCCCACGTGGGACGGTCTTGTTGGTTTGTTGCTTCGTGCTTCGGGGAGAACGATCTTCGATGAACGGGGAGAATCGCTCTCGTCCTTCGACATTAGCTGTCCCATGACGACGGCTATATTTCGCTCATTTCATCACATATCGTGCGACGTGAAGCGACCAGGGCTAGCCAGAACGCGTTATATACAAGTATATAAGGGCTTCCGACGACGACAAAAAAGTCGCCCTTCTTGGACGACTTAATTCATCCTAAATGCATCTTACTTATCGTTTTTTATAAGAGATGGTCGGTAGTCCATATTCCCCATATTCGCAACCAACATTATAGACATTAATATCATCGATAAGTTTGCCTTTATGAAATAGTTGAATACGCCCCACACCATTACCACCATTAAATAAACGGTTATGTAATTTCTTTCCGTTTGGGGCTTCATAATTAACAAGAAGCATATCCTCTTTTAGACAAGTTATATCAGTAATCATTTTATTATTCCAAGTCTTCTGTTCGACATGCCACACTATGTGTGTATCTGTTTCATAACAATCAAATTTTGTTCTAGTATTTGTCCAGAATTTAGAGAAATTAAATTCATAGCATTTGCCTTCATAGTAGAAAGCACTTAGTAATTTGCCTTCTAAGACAATAAATCCAACTTTAGGACGGCCGCCACCGATATCAAAGACACTGTTTTCTAGTTTTTTATTAGTGATATTACTTACCATATTGTTGCTAGATAACCAAACCCAAGGAGATGTAAAATCTTTGCCCCAGTTCTTATCGGAATAGCCATAGCTATCTTCTTTTCTAACAACGTATTCTTCACCATCCGCGATTATTGTACCTGAGAATCTAGATTTCATTCCTTCAGCGTGCCAAAACATTTCAAAAAGTTGAAGATGTCTAAACAACCAACCCGCTCCATAACCAACATTAAAAGCGATATCTTTTTCTATTTTTAAATCCCATGAAATAGAACCATAATCGCACATATATTCAGGATGTTTCTCCCATTCTTCTTTAGAAATGGAGACATTTCCTCTACTTTGATACTCATCTAAATAACAATCATCCGCGCTTATTGAAAATGGTGCTTTATAATTAACTTTTATCTTTTTCCAGCCAAAGAAACGATGGAGTTGCTTAGCACCTTTCCCCCAGTAGCCGACTTTGACCATAAGGTATGATGGTTTGATACCGACTTCTTGATTTTCTTTTAATTGACCAAATACTGGTTCTTCTCCACCTCTTTTTGGATTGATTAAAAAGAATTCTAAAAAGAATGGGCGTGGTTCACCTGTTTTTGCGTTATAGGCTGTAAAAGAATGCCACCACCAATCATAGCCTTTCTTCCCTTGCCCAGCATATAATTGGCATCTATTTCTTTGTTGTGATTTTTTGTTAAACATAGACTTACTCCCAATTCATTATAGCAAAAACCATTCGTTATAGATGACATAATGTCACCCCGGACTATCCTAGCAAACGGCTTCGAGGGTCTTCTTTATATAATAAAAGACGCCTCTTTCGAGACGCCTTATAAGTCTTTCTTCGACTAATTACTCTTAATTACACCAGGCTAAAAAACTTGCCTTCTCGACGTGATTTGTCCGTGCCTGAGAACAGTTATGGTTGTCTGAGGTCACTTATTCAATTTGGTCTAAAAATCTCCATTCACAATTATGTCCTCAATATATAAATATACACTTAAAAATAAGCGAGTTTATTCATAAAACAATCATTAAGAATAATAGTGAAATCGCTAATGTGGGAATAGAAATAATAGATCCATATTTTATGAAACTTAAAAATGAAAATTTGATGTCGTGTTTATTTAACAAAGAAGAAAACATTATTCCCGCTAAAGCGCCTATAGGAGTGAATATCGCTCCGATATTACTACCAATAATCGAAGAATAAGCTCCTTCTAAATAAGCTTTTCCAGTAAGTCCACTAATTAAGTTAGAGAATAAAATCGACATTGGAATATTGTTGATGATATTCGCACTTATAAATGAAGAAGCTCCGTAAATCCAAATTGATGAGCCCTTATTTAAAAAACTAGATATATGTTCACTTATTCCTTGGCAGGATAAAGCAACAACAATTACAAACATCGATAGAATAAATGGAATTAATTGATAAGGAAGTCTCACAAGTGAGTCTCCTAAATAATTCCAATTCTTTTTAGTGAATAATCGAATAAATAATGAGATTAGTAATAAAGTGACCGCACCAATTAAAGAAATTAAATACATCTCTAGATGGATATAATTCGAAATAATTAGTAATACTAAAACACTTATTAAAATCGTTAAACCGACGATTAAATCAACCTTGCTTTCAATTTTATATTCTTCATCTTCGGCACTTATTGGCTCTTTTAATTTCTTAAAGAAAATTAAGAAGATAATTCCTAGTTGGATGACTCCTGCAATAAAAGTAGGAATAGCCATAACTTTAAAATAATCAATAAAGGAAATACCCGCTGAGGTGCCTAAATATATGTTTGTTGGATTGCCGATAATAAACATCATCGACCATGTATTTGCGGCAGCGAATTCTGCAATTAAATATGGTAGAGGATTAATCTTCGTTCTTTTTGCGAAGAAACAAATAAATGGAGTAAACGTTAGTATCACTACATCATTAGATGTAAAGATAGTTAAAACTGCGACAAGTAGATAAAGAATAAGAAATAACACAAATTGGTTTGAACCAGCCTTTTTAGCGGCTTTATTTGCGAGATATTTAAATAATCCAAGCTCATCTAGATAAATAGAAATAATTGTCATTGAGAAAAATAAAACAAGTATCTTAAGTGGATTAATAGATGTATCACTTGTCAATGATGAAATAACTTCATTAATAGGCGCAAGAGACGCCGACAAAAGAATAATCGCGGCGACAAGCGGAAGTATCCAATATGTATCAATAGTGATTTTCCCGATTTTAAAATGAGGAATGAATATTATTGAAGCGATCACTCCAACAAAGGCTAAAACTGAAATAACAATAGTTGCTATCATAAGAGAAAATTATGTCCTTATTTTTATTTAAGTCAATATTCTTAATTTTGTTAAAAAACAAAATTAGCCATCCGACGGACGGCTAAATTTGAATATTGTTTGGATAGGTCATTTTGTCAATTCGGTCTAAAATTCTCCATTCACAATTATGTTGTACAACTTAGACTTCGCGAACAAGAGAAAACTCGGCAAGCGACATTAAAAACAACAAAAAAGACCTACCTTTCGATAGATCTCTTCATGTTTCTATACCGCCCAAAGTCGGATGGAAGTTTTTAGCCAACTTCGGATAAACGACTTTGGACAACTACAAACGCAATTATTTCGCGCCAACTTCTGGGAGTAAACCCATGAAACGGGCGTTTTTGATTGCTCTCGCCAATTGACGTTGATATTTAGCGGAAGTTCCAGTGCTGGATCTTGGCATGATCTTTCCTTCAGGGGTGATGAATCTCTGGAGAAGCTCAACGTTTTTATAATCAATATATTTGATGTGGTTCTTGGTGAAATAGCAAACCTTACGTCTGGATCTCATTTTTCTGAAAGCCATAAATAATTCCTTTCTGTTCCAATTAGAACGGGAGGTCGTCATCCACGACATCGATGGCATCTAAATTGCCAGAGTCTGGTTGATTCTGTGGTTGTGGTTGGGCAACCGGTTCAGGTTGCGGATTGTAGCCAACGTCTTCTGCAGGGGCAGAGTTTTTGGAATCCAAGAAATCGAAATTATCCACAAGGATTTCCGTAACGGTAACCTGGGCACCAGCTTTGTTGGTGTATTTTCTTTGTTGAAGTTTTCCTTCAACGTCGATTAAGGAACCTTTACGGGTATATTTGTAGAAAGCTTCGGCTCTTTGGCCAAACAAGCTGCAATTGATGAACAGCGTATTTTCTGTTCCATCAGCGTTCTTTCTTCCGTCGTTGCTTGCTAATGAGAAGGACACAACAGACAATCCGGAAGCAGTTTTACGCATCTCTGGGTCGCGGGTGAGGCGACCGACTAGTACAACACGATTCAACATTATTACGATCCTCCAATGTTAGTTTTGTCAGTTTGTATAAACGACTTAGTCTTGGTCAATCGTAATCAAGAAACGGATAACGTTTTGATCAAGTTTCGCTTGACGGGTGAACTCGTTGAGGCCTTCTGGTTCGCCGCTCACTTTGAGGACGACATAATAACCTTTGAGTTGCTTTTTGATTGGCGAAGCGAAATCTTTGATGCCTAATTCTTGAGTATTGGAGACTTTGACTTTGTTGGCCTCGAGAATACCTTGAAGTTTGGCGATCTCATCTTTTCTAGCCTGCTCTTCGAGGTTGGCAGATAAGATGTACATGATCTCATACTTTTGCATGATTAGCACCTCCTAGTTTTGGTCTGATGGATCACGTCGGATGCGTGACCATAAGAGAATGTTGCTCCCTTCCTTCTTAAGGAAGCGAAGCCAATTATACACAACTAAAAAGGACTTATCAAACAAGGATTTTAAAGACCTATCTGGGTTAGTCGCAAAACCCACGAAGGAGACTGCGAAACATCCTTCGAATATTAATGCACGCCTGCCATATTTTTAGCTTGCGTGGTTCTCGGTGGCAAAAACAAAGAAGGCCAAGAAAGGCGGTTACTCTTCGCTCCTACTTCTTCCGCTTCCGTTTTCCCACGATTCAGCTTCCTCCATGGCAGAAAGCCTCCTCACTTATAAAAAGACTGAATTAAGGCAAAATTGCCAAAAAATCATGAACGTTTTTTAATTCTTCAGATTTCATCGAATGAATAATTATGCCCAAAAGAGGATTCAGCCTAATCCTGGGCGAGAAAGAAGAGGTCTTCAAATTTTTTGTCTAAAGCGAGGCAAAGCAACAATGCTAATTTTGCCGTTGGCTGGAATTGGCCGGTTTCAATGGAACTGATAGTGTTTCGCGACACGCCAACGATTTTTCCTAATTCAGATTGGGAAAGTGCTTTCTCTTTCCTGACTTGAGCAACATGATTTTTTAATGAAATGGAATTTTTCATATATGTTTGCCAAGTTTTATTGGCATCATTATATTACTTTTAAATAGAATTTCTGTCAAAAAAGGCGAACCCCTAGGTCCGCCTCAATGTTAATGACAAAGATTCTTACTTTTCGTCCTTCATCGTCGGGAAGAGAAGAACTTCACGAATGGTTGGCTGTTCCGTCAACAACATGCAAAGACGATCGATGCCAACGCCGATGCCACCAGCTGGTTGCATGCCGTATTCCATTGCTTCCAAGAAACTATGGTCAATGACGTTCGCTTCATCATCTCCTCTTTCTCTGGCAGCCATTTGAGCTTCAAACCGTTCTCTTTGGTCGAAAGGATTATTCAATTCAGAGTAGGCGTTGCCAAATTCAAAGCCGCCGATGAAGAGTTCAAAACGATCAACGAAGCGAGGATCTGAAGTCTTCTTCGTCAAAGGAGAGACTTCAATTGGATATGTCGTGATGAAGGTCGGCTGAATTAAAGTCGGCTCTACAAATTCATCAAAGAAAGCTTGCATGATATATCCAGTGCTGTTCCAGGCTTTTTCCAAAGGAACCTTATGTTCTTTGGCAAGTTCCACCGCTTTCTCGAATGGGATGTCCTCTGTGAAATCAACACCCGTCTTCTCTTTAATGGCCTCTGCCATCGTGATGATTTTGAATGGCTTGGAGAGATTAATAAGGTTGCCTTGCCAATCATATTCTTCCTTGCCGACGACATTGTCTGCCACATAGTGGATCATGCCTTCGACCCAGGCCATCATATCTCTTAAATCGCCATAAGCCTGGTAAAGCTCAATGGTCGTGAATTCAGGATTGTGACGGTTGTCCATGCCTTCATTACGGAAAATACGACCAATTTCATAGACACGGTCAATCCCACCAATCATCAATTTCTTTAAATTAAGCTCTGTAGCAATGCGAAGATAGAAATCTTTATCTAAAGCGTTGTGGTGGGTGATGAATGGCCTTGCGTTCGCGCCACCGGCAATGGGGGAAAGAACTGGAGTCTCAACCTCAGTAAAGCCAAGGCTATCGCAATAATCGCGAATGCCTTTGACAATCGCTGGACGAAGAATGGCGGTTCTGCGGCTTGTGTCATTCATGATTAAGTCGAGATATCTACGACGGCAACGATCTTCCAAATCAGTAAGACCATGATACTTTTCTGCTAATGGTTTTAAGCATTTTGAAAGATGGGTGAATTTGGTGCAACGGATGGTCAATTCTCCGGTACGCGACTTCATCAACGTCCCTTGAACGCCACAAATATCGCCAAGGTCCTCGAGTTTGAAGATTTTGTAATTGTCTTCGCCAACCACGTTTTTTCCAATCCAAACCTGAATGGTTCCGAATTCATCTTTGACATTAAAGAAAGCAGCTTTCCCCATATCGCGGATTGCCATAATGCGGCCAGCGATATCGACAGTCACCTCTTTGGCGCTTAAAGCTTCCGCCTCCATCTCGCCATATTCTTTACGGATGTCGCGGATTTGGTTTTTCCATTCATATCTTTGCCCGAATGGATCGACGCCAAGTTCTTCGTAACGTGGAAGCTTCGCTCTTCTAGCGAGTTCTTGGTCAGTTAATTTTTCTTCCATACTTCGTATTCCTCTCTTTACAAAACGCACCGATAGTTTACCCCTAAACAGGAGCGGATGCACCTTTATTTGTTTTCGATCGCGTTGCCTGTATAAAGCTGATAGTATTTGCCTTTTTCCGCTAAGAGTCCATCATGTGAACCACGTTCAATGATCCGGCCATGATCTAAGACCATAATCACATCAGAATTCTTAATCGTAGATAATCGGTGAGCAATGACAAACACCGTCCTACCTTCCATAATCTGATCCATGCCTTTGGTGACCATCGCTTCGGTGCGGGAGTCGATTGATGAGGTGGCCTCATCCAGAATCAGAACTGGCGGGTTGGCGATTGCTGCACGGGCGATGGCCAACAATTGTCGTTGCCCTTGCGAGAGCGAGGCTCCGCCGTTTTTCAAGACCGTGTGGTAACCGTCAGGCAATTGATTGATAAATGTGTCGGCATTAGCTAATTTAGCCGCGGCATAGACTTCTTCGTCGGTCGCATCAAGTTTGCCATAACGAATGTTTTCTAGCACAGTGCCCGTGAAAAGTTTTGTGTCTTGGAAAACCATGCCCAAAGAACGCCGCAAATCTGCCTTCTTGATTTTGTTGATGTTGATATCGTCATAGCGAATTTTGCCGTCGGCAATATCGTAAAAACGGTTCAACAAATTGGTAATGGTCGTCTTCCCCGCTCCGGTAGGGCCAACAAAGGCTACCTTTTGTCCCGGTTCGGCATAGACGGTGATGTCATGGAGAACGATTTTGTCGCGGACATATCCGAAATCGACACCGTTCACGTTGATTTTTCCTTTTAACCAAGTATACGTCGTAGTCCCATCGGCGTGGGGGTGTTTCCATGCCCAACGACCGGTGTTCTCTAAAACTTCAACCGGATTGCCGTTTTCATCTTCTTTGGCATTCACCAACTCCACATACCCCTCATCCACTTCTTGGGGTTCATCAATCATGCCGAAAATACGGCTAGCCCCGGCCAAGGCCATCGTGATGGTGTTCAATTGCTGGGCCATTTGGCCAATCGGTTGAACAAAGCTCTTAGAATAAAGCAAAAAAGAAACAATGATGCCGATCGTGTAGGTGTGGCCCCAAGTTCCGGTGGCTAAATCAGAAAAGCCATACCCGGTAATCGAATTGACCACAAATATGCCACCCAAAAGGGCGATGACGGCATACTGAACGTTGCCCAATTGGTTGACGGTTGGCATTAAAGTGTTGGCATAGCGATTGGCTTTGACAGCCTCTTCATAAAGTCTGTCATTCACTTTTGTGAACGCTGCGACGTTTCTTCTTTCATAATTGAAGACCTTGACCACTTTTTGTCCCGAAACCATTTCTTCTACATATCCATTGGTGCGCCCAAGTTGGATTTGTTGCTGAACGAAATGTTTCCCAGAATGGCTGGCGAAGAATTTGGTCAAAAAGAACATTAAAATGCCGAAAGCAACGACCACGCCCATCAAATAAAGGTCAGTCATCATCATAATGACAAAACAAGCGATCATCGAAACGATGCTAGAGAAGATCATTGGGATAGAACGGGCCAACATTTCTCGCAAAGCATCAACGTCATTGGTATAAATCGACATGATATCGCCAGTAGTGTGGTTGTCAAAATAACTCACTGGAAGATCTTGCATGTGGGCGAAAAGTTCATCGCGGATTTTCTTTTGCACCCCTTGCGAGATATAAGCCATGAAGAAGTTGTAGACATAAGAACCGATCACCCCTAAGGCAAAAATCACAATCATCACGCCTATGACTTCAAAGAAGTGGAAATCAAATATGGTGATTTCAGTCGTCATGATGTCATAAGCGCTGCCAATGGTTCCAACGGGATTATTCGCGGCAAATTGATTCAAAGCTGGGGTGATGAATTGGTCGATGAGGATGTTACCGACAAAATAAGAGTTGGCAACGGAGGAGAAGCTCACCACAAGAATTGCAAGAATGACCAAAAAGAAATAGCCAGGATAATAACGAAGAATCATCCCTAACAGGTGTTTAAAAGCACCCATCCCGCTTCTTTTTTTCATGGGAAGTTGTTTATTCATTGACATCGAAATCACCTCCTCCCAATTGAGATTCATATAACTCACGATAGACCGAGCATCGTTTCATCAGCTCATCGTTGTTGCCGATATCAACGATTTTGCCACCAGCCTCAAGAACAAGAATGGTGTCGCAATCTTTAATCGATAAGACCCGTTGAGCGATGATAAATTTGGTCACGTCTGGCTTGGTTTTGGATAATCCTTCGCGAATGAGGGCATCGGTATGGGTGTCGCAAGCGCTTGTGGAATCATCCAAAATTAAGATACGTGGGTCCTTTAGTAAGGCCCTGGCGATGCAAAGTCTTTGTTTTTGACCGCCAGAGACATTGGAGCCGCCTTCGACGACGTTTGTGTCTAATCCCTTAGGGAAGTTATGGAGGAATTCGCTAGCTTGGGCGATATCGCATGCCGCCCAGATTTCCTCATCGCTCGCATCCTCTTTACCCCATTTGAGGTTGTCACGGATCGTTCCAGTGAAAAGGACGTTTTTCTGCAACACGACGGCAACCGAATCACGCAAGGTTTGGATATCATAATCCTTGACGTTGACGCCACCGATCTTCACTTCTCCTTCATTAACGTCATAAAGACGTGCCATCAAGGAAACCAACGATGTTTTTGAAGAGCCTGTAGGGCCAATGATCCCTATCGTCTCCCCTTGTTTGAAATGCACATCGATGTCCTCTAAAACATACTTATTCGGGTTGTAGCCGAAATAAACGTGATTGAAATCCACGTCTCCGTTTTTCACTTCCATCACGGGATTGTCTTTGTTTTTAATGTCAGGGTCCTCGTCAAGAATTTCGACAATACGTTCCGCGCTGTTTCTGGCAATCGTAATCATGACATAGACCATCGATACCATCATCAAAGACATCAAAATAATCATGACATAGGTGAATAAGGACGAGAGAGACTCCACTCCTAAATTCAAAGGTGAGGCACTAATCACTCCTTCAATTTGAGTTACTTCGACGTTTTGAGTGATAATGGTTGCCCCCAAGATGGAAATGAGAATCATGGCCGCGAAGATGGCAAGATTCATGATAGGGTTGTTGAAAGATAGAATTTTTTCGTTTTGCACATAATTCCGATAGATGAAATCAGAGACTTTATTGAAATGACCGATATGATATCCTTTGCGATCAAAGGATTTCACAACACGGATCCCATCAACATCCTCTTCCACGGATTCATTTAATTCGTCATAGGTGTTGAAAATAAGGACAAAACGTTTGTGAACTTTGCTGGCAATAAACATCAGCAAAAACAGCAAAACCGGTATGATGACCAAGAAGATCCAAGCCAAACCTGGTGCCATGATAAAGCACATAATCAAGGCAAAAATCATCATAAAGGGAGCTCGTACGACCGTGCGGCAAATCATCATGAAAGCGAATTGGACGTTGCTAACATCAGTCGTCGTTCTCGTGACAATCGAGGCAGGGGAAAATTTGTCGATATTTTTAAAGGAGTAGGTTTGAACTTTCTCAAACATCGATTGGCGTAAGTTCCGACCAAAGCCAGCGGAGGCAGAAGAAGCCCAATAACCTGCCAAAATGCCAAAACCTGCCGCAGCAATAGCCATTAAAGCAATAATGGCCGCCCATGTGATAATGCCATTCAAATCATTATTTCTTACGCGTTGAAGCAAGAATTGAATAAAGAAGGCGATTAAAATCTCAAGGCCGCTTTCTAAGAAAACACAGATCCAGGTTAAAGCCACATCTCGTTTAAACGTTTTGATTTGATGGGCCAAAGTCCCTAAGACATGCTTAATGGAATATTTACGGATTTCTCCGGTCAGCGTTTTTCTGACTTTTTCTTTTTTCTCTTTCGCCATGACTTCTCCTTTCTTCATTCCTTCGTCGAGTCATCGGATACAGCGTTTTTGAGTCGATCCAACAACCGAGCCAATTCGTTCAATTCTTCTTCGGTAAAATGTTCTTCGATTTTACGGTCACATTCTTGCAATACCGCATCCACACGTTTTTCTAATGCCTCCCCTTCTGAGGTCAAAATCACCCGCTTAACACGGCCGTCTTTCTCCCATTCGGCATATTCAATCAGCCCTTTGCGGATCAAACCAGTCAAGGTTTGGGACATCGTTGCTTTAGAAACGCGAAAACGTTCCATCAACATCTTTGCCGAGACGACTTCTTCTTGATGCTCATGGACGAAACGCATCACCATTCCCTCGGTACCCGAAAGAGTAACGCCCGCATCGGTATGAATCTTATTGTTGATATACGTGCGTAGGGCTTTGGAGGCATATTTCACTTTTAATCCGATGGTTTCTTTTGTCATATCAATATAAAAATAGTTCGTGTACGAACATTCTATAACAATCTACTAGAAGTAGATAAGTTTTTGTTTTTTGAAAGCGTTTCCGATTTAGAGTTTGTTCCGATTCCTAATGCCGTTGAGGATTCTTTGGATGTCATCGTAAGAACGGATGTTCATCGAAATCTCGGCCCGTATTTTCTTATATCCCGGGAAACCAGAGAAGAAATGTGGTAAAAGGCCTCTTAGCATCATGGCGCCGTCTCGTTCGCCAAGATAATCACAAAGCATTTTAGCAAAGGTTAATGCATAATCGGCATCTTGAGAAACCGAGGGGGACGGTAATGGGTTTTCGCCATTTAAAACACGATTGATGTTGGTGATTAATTCAGGATTTCCTAAGCCGCCTCTAGCCACCATCACCATTTTGGCTCCGGTTTGTTTCATTGCCTGGAGGGCATCTTCGGGAGTGTAAATATCGCCAGAGACGCATAATGGGATTGACAAATCGTTGCCTAAGTCTTGGATTTTGGAGAAATCTGGCGTTCCGGCATACCCCTGCGTCGAGGTTCTCGCGTGGATGGTAATCATTTTGACCCCTGCTTGTTCCAAAAGGTGGGCCAGTTCTACAACATTGATATGTTCTTGATCCCAGCCAAGCCTCATTTTTGCGGTGACTGGTTTATGGGATTTTGCTACCACCGCCCTAGTATATTCATACATTTCTTGGGGGCGTTTCATCCAGGCAGAGCCTGCCCCGGTTTTGGTAACTTTAGGCACAGGGCAGCCAAAATTGAGGTCAAGGACATCGTAATCGGCATACTCTTCTAAGATCTCGATTGCCCGTTCGGTATTGTGAAAATCAAAACCGAAAAGCTGGAGACCGACAGGACGGTCTTTCTTTGAAGTCCGAAAATAAGTCAGCGTCTTTTTGTTGCTGTAATACAAACCGCAATCAGAAATCATTTCGGAATAGGACAAAGCCACCCCGAAAGGTTTCATAAATTCCCGGTACGGAAGGGTTGTCACCCCTGCCATCGGGCCCAAAACAACGCGACCCTTCAATTCAATATCACCGATTTTTACGTTTTCCATAAATAGAGAAAGAGGGCCTGATTTCCGGCCCTCTCATGAATGTTTTACTTTTGCTCCGAGTCGTCTGTTTTTTCCAAATTCACCGGTTTAGAAGGGCTCTCTTCCACCTTTGGTGTCGTTTCAACAGAACCTTGTTCAATATCACGCTTGCCTGGAGCGGACGCAACTTTGTTGATGCGTTCTCTTTCTTCCGCGGAAATTACATCGGTTTCATGGATTTTGGCAACCTTCTTTTCTGGGAGACGGCCATTTTGGACCAAAGACTGGATTTCTTCAGCGGTAATGGTCTCCTTTTCAAGAAGCGTTTCCGCAATCAAAGTCACTTCCGCTTTATGTTCCAAGATGATTCTCTTGGCTTCTTCGTGGCAGCTATCGATAATCTCGCGGACCGCCTTATCGATTTCAAAGGCAATCTGTGTGGAGAAATTCTTTGAAGCGTTGGCATAATCTCTTCCGAGGAAGACCGAGCCAGAGGCATCTTCATATTGGATTGGGCCAAGATCAGACATGCCATATTCGGTGACCATAGAACGAGCTAAACGCGTTGCTCTTTGGATGTCGTTGGATGCACCTGAGGAGACATCATCGAAGAAAATCTCTTCCGAAGTACGTCCACCAAGCAAGCCCGTAATCATGGCAAGCATTTCTTTCTTGGTCATCAAGAAACGGTCATCTTCAGGAGTCATCAAAACGTGGCCGCCGGTATTGCCTCTTGGAATAATGGTGATCTTTTGAACCTTTTCCGCATGAGGCAAAACAAGACCGATAATCGCGTGTCCGCTTTCATGGAAGGCGACTTGCTTTCGTTCCTCAGCAGACATTCCTTTCGAAGATTTGGCTGGGCCAGAAATTCGTCTATCGATGGCTTCATCAATTTCGGCCATGCCGATTTGGTCTTTGTGGAAACGAACGGCAAGAATCGCAGCCTCATTGAGAATGTTATCAATATCTGCCCCAGAGAAACCAACCGTACGTTTTGCTAATGCGTGGAAATCCACGGAAGGATCAATCTTTTTGTTACGGGCATGGACCTTGAAAATCGCTTCACGTCCATCGGTATTTGGCAAGCCAACGGTGATGATGCGGTCAAAACGACCTGGTCTTAACAAGGCTGGATCAAGAACGTCGTCACGGTTAGTGGCCGCCACGACAAGGATGCCGGAATTGTATTCGAAGCCGTCCATTTCGACGAGCAATTGGTTTAAGGTTTGTTCGCGTTCGTCGTTGCCGCCGCCTAAACCAGCGCCTCTTTGACGTCCGACAGCGTCGATTTCATCAATAAAGACGACGCAAGGTGCGGTTTGCTTGGCTTTTTTAAACAAATCTCTCACACGTCCAGCGCCGACACCGACGAACATTTCGACGAAATCAGAGCCAGAAATGCTGTAGAACGGAACCCCGGCTTCGCCAGCGACGGCTTTGGCAAGCAAGGTTTTACCCGTTCCTGGCGGGCCGATCAACAACGCACCCTTTGGCAATCTGGCGCCATATTTGGAATATTTCTTAGGCTCTTTGAGATAATCGACCATTTCGACCATCTCGGCCTTTTCTTCATCACACCCCGCAACGTCGTCAAAACGCACCTTCGAAGTGTCTTCGCGCCGTGCCGGAGAACGATTGAAATCCATCGCCTGGCGATTGGCACCAGAAACAGAAGAATTTAATCTCCAGAGCAAGAAAGCACTGAATAAGGCAATGAGTACCACTTGGATGATGGTTGGGCCCCAAGTGTCCCAGAAGGAAACTTGATATGGGTCGACAGCACTCAATGTACCTTTATCGCGATAAACTTCGGCATAGCCGGAAGCATTCCAATTATCCGTAGCCGTCTGGAAAATGCTCTTATACGGCGCGTGAACGATAAATTCGCCACTGGCGTCCGCATTAGCGTTGTATACGAAAACCTTGTCCCAGTTGTCATATTGAATGGTGACGGTGAAGTCGCGATTGTCGTTGAGTTTCTCTTTGTTATACCGACGGCCATTAACCACAACAACTGCGTTATTTTTGTTGGTATAGGTGACATGCGAGACATAATATTTGCCACTATCATCAACCGTTTTGGTGTTGACGTTGTAGCCAATATAGGTATCAATATCACTTTCGTTCCAGGTCTCGGTGCTATGGCCAAGCTGACTAACAATCAGCCAAACGATCATCACAATAAGAGCAGTTGTCAACAAATACGGAAGGATATAAGAAATCAGGCTTCTTCTTGGTTTCTTTTCGTTCATATTGGTCCTCCTTTAAATTTTTTCTTCGAAAAAGGTGTGACGTCAAGAGACGTTACAAACAAAATACACCCTTTATGGGTGCAAGCCAAACAAAACACAACAATTTTGCATTTTATTTTTCGCCGAGCCGATAACCATCAATTCAAAGTTGTTCCAGACTCAGATGAGATTTCATCGGTTAAAATCTCAAACATTTCTTTGGCTTCTTCTTTTTTAGCGAAAGGTTTGACGAGAATGACTTTAGCCGTGATGCGATGCTTGCCCATGATGAGAAGAAGGGTGTCGCCAGCATGAATTTCGCTCATTGCCTTGGCGGGTTTTCCGTTGATGAAAACATCTCCGTCATCGCAAAGCTGCTTGGCGGTTTCCCTCCGTTTGATCAGGCGTGAAACTTTCAGCCATTTATCAACTCTCATGCTTCAATTTTATCACTAGTTAGGCGTTTGATATAGAGTGTGTGGACGGAGCGTAACACCTGATAAAGCTCATGAATCCAGTCATTGTTTTTAGTGGTGTTCATTCGTAAGTGAACCTTCTTTTCAACAAAATTGACTTTGACTTCATTAAGATAAGGAATCATCACATCAAAAAGGTCGACGGCGATATGGTTGATTTTAGAGAATTTTTCACTCAAAAACACATCCACGCACCCCTCGCCTTGGGTAATTTTATAAAATTCTTCTTTCTCAGTAAGCAAAGAAATTCGCTTTTGCAAAATAAGAAGTTCCACTTGCTCAGGCAGTTTGCCATAAACGTCTCTCATATGAGCGGCCACCTGATCTACCTGTTCGCTGTTTTTGGCGGCTTCTAAATCCTGGTAGAGTTCAATCTTGTCTGAGGAAATGGCATATGATTTTGGGATATACGCATCGATATGGAAAAGGATCTTGGCTTTCGGAGATTCCTTCTTTTTGCCAGTCTTTCTTTCTTCCACCGCTTCATTTAGTAGTTGCATATATAGATCTAGGCCAACAGAATCAATAAAGCCAGCTTGCTCGGGGCCAAGAATATCTCCTGCCCCACGAATCATCAAATCCCTTTGGGCAATCTTGTAACCAGAGCCCAATTCTGTGAAATCTTGAATGGCTTTTAGACGCCTCAGGGCATCTTCATTCATTTTCTTTTGTTCACGATACATCAAATAAGCATAAGCAACTCGATCGCCTCGCCCGACTCGGCCCTTAATCTGATATAGTTGCGAAAGCCCAAAACGATCGGCATCCTCCACAATGATCATGTTGGCGTTCGGGACATCAATTCCGTTTTCGATAATTGAGGTGGCCACCAAGACATTAAGCTCGCCATCATAGAATTTTTGCATCACGGTCTCGACATCATTCCGTTCCATTTTCCCATGCACCACCCCTATTTTGGCTAAGGGAATGTGCCTGGCAATGCGGTTACCCACCGAATAGATGGTGGAAACGTTGTTGTGGATATAGAAAACTTGTCCTGAACGCGCCAATTCTCGTTGAATCAATTCGTACACCACGCCCTCTTTATAAGGGGTAACATAAGTTTGAATGGGGGTTCTGGAAGCAGGAGGAGTGTTGATGGTAGACACTGGGCGGATGCCAATTAAAGACATTTGGAGCGTTCTAGGAATCGGGGTCGCCGAAAGAGTCAATACATCCACGTCTTGTTTCAATTCTTTGATTTTTTCTTTTTGCTCTACGCCGAAACGTTGTTCTTCATCGACGATCAATAAGCCAAGATCTTTGAATTTGATGCTTTTGGATAAAAGCTTGTGAGTCCCGATCACAAAATCCAAGGAACCGTCAGCTAAAGCGTTGATGACCTCATTGGCATCTTTAGCCGACACCATCCGGGAAAGCAAACCAACACGGATACCAAAAGTGGCAAATCGTTCCAAGGCGACTTCAAAATGTTGTCTAGCCAGCAATGTCGTGGGAGCTAACATGGCTACCTGCTTTCCATTATCGATAGCCTTAAAGGCGGCGCGGAAGGCGATTTCCGTTTTCCCAAAACCAACATCACCACATAAAAGGCGGTCCATAGGAACGGGTTGTTCCATATCATACTTAATGTCTTCTAGCGAGTCTTCCTGATCTGGGGTGAGTGTGTAAGGGAATTCGTTCTCAAAACGTTCTTGAAGTTCGTCATCTGGAGCAAAAGCAAAGCCTTTCACCTTCGCCCGTTCTTGATAGAGGGCAATGAGACGATCCGCCAAATCGCTGACACGTTCTTTAATTTTTTCTTTTCGCTTGTTCCAATCGCTGCCATAAAGGTTTGAAAGTTTTGGCGCATATCCCTCGCGACCCGAATATTTACGAATCAGACGGAACTGTTCCAAAGGGACGAATAATTTATCGCCTTTGGCATAAGCAATTTCTAAATAATCCCTGTGAATCCCGTCTCTTTCCATTGTTTTTACTTGGATAAATTGGCCAATTCCGTTGTATTCATGAACAACGAAATCTCCTGGCTTCAAATCCTGATAACTTTTTAAAATGGTGGCGTTTTTAAAGCGACCAGAAAAACGGCTGGTAACCAATTTCCTGCCAAAAATCTCTCCCGAAGAAAGATAAACGATTCCCTCGTTTGGCAATTCAAAACCCTCATTCAACGGAACGTCACTGATGCCGATTTGGCCATGAGGCAATTCATAGCCTGCCAACATCTCCACTTCTAAGCCCATATCTTTGAGAATACCGACAACGGTGCTTCGTTGGTGTTCTTCACTTAAAGCCAAAACAATTTTCGATGCGCTGTTCTGATAACTTTCCAAAGTCGGAATCAGAGAAGATATGCCACTTCCTGCGGTAACGACGTGACGGATAAGAAAAATTTCATCTTCCGGGGAAAGCGAGAATTTATTTCCATAGCTAACACTCGTGCCAGCGAAAGCCTGTTCCAACGTCATATATTCTTCTAAATGAGTCGGAATGCGTTGTCCTTCGATGAGTTCGTCGAAATAACTTCGAGCCTCTGAAAGAACCAATTTTGTGGCCTCCATAAAACCCGCTTTGTCCGCAACAAAGGCGATGCGTGGATCGAAATATGACAAAATGGAGTGAGCTTCATTCAAGGCAAATCCATAATAACGATAAAGACTGGTTTTATAAGAACGGGAAACGATATCCTCTAGGTCTCCAGAAACATTTTGATGATAAGTTTCTTTGGCGTTTTCCGAGTTGATTTGGGCCAAGTCTTTCTGCATTCTGTCTTTCATCCGGAGGGCGAAAGAAGTGATTTGGTCATCCGTCAGGATCGTATCCACGGCAGGCAGGATTTCGATGTGGTCGAGTTTTTCTCTGGATGATTGAGTGGCAACATCGAAATATTTGATACTTTCGATCTCATCATCAAAGAACTCAACACGAATCGGACTGAGATAATTGACCGAAAAAACATCCAGGATATCACCACGCAAAGCGAATTGAAGAGATTGATCCACTTTATTGACGCGAGTATAACCCGCTTCGATAAGCGTTTCCTTCAATCGCTCCAGATTGATTCGTCCCCCAACCTTTAAAGATAGGGTCAGAGATTGGAACGTTTCTTTGCTAGGAAGATAACGAAGCAAAGCCGAGGGGTGCGTGATTAAAATTTTATTTTTCCCATTGGCCAACTGACCCATCGCATAAAGGCGTTGGGCCATTAATTCTTTGGAAGAAGAGAGGGCTTCAGCCCGAAGCAATTCATCGCTAGGAAACAAAACAAGGTCTTCTTCAGGCAAGAAATTCAACAAAAATTCATAAACGCGTTGGGCGTGATAAAGGTTGTTCGAAATAATGGCATAAGAATCTGGTTGTTTCCGATATAAAGCCGCAAATAAAAGACCAGTTCCGATAGTGTCATCAACGACGAAAGACCCCTTTCTCGAAGAGAGGAGGGGGGTGAAATTCAATTTGTCGAGTCTTTCAAATAAGTCGATGATTATCCTTTCTTGGCTGCCGTGTTGTACTGATTCATAATGCGAGTAAAGTCTTTTCCAAAACCAATGTCACGAAGCGCTTTGGCAGCTAATGAGGTGGCTTCGTCTAAGACTTCTTGGCTTTCTCCTTTTGGTTTTCCCAATACGTAATTGATGGAGTCGTTGTGAGGAGGTTCGCCAATGCCAATTCGAATCCGTTTGAATTTATCGGTTCCGAATTGCTCGATGATGTTTTGCATCCCTTTGTGACCGCCGCTAGAGCCATCAGGTCTTAATCGAATGGAGCCCTCGGGAAGAGCCATATCGTCATACACAATGACAATGTCTTCTGGATTCAGCTTGTAGAAATCCGCTAAGGGTTTAACGGAGGTTCCAGACAAATTCATGAATGTTTGTGGCTTCAAAATCAAAATTGGTTCGGGAAAAGCGGGATTTTTAATCAGACCGTATTCTCCTTTGAAATCATTTCGGTCAAATACCCCACCAGCGATATCAGCGAATTTCTCAATCGTAATAAATCCCATATTATGACGGGTCCATTCGTATTCTTTCCCTGGGTTTCCTAGGCCAACGAAGAGTTTCATTATTTTTTGGCCTCCCCGATTTTGATTTTCTGAATGACTCCACAGATATAATCAACACGTTCTTGATCGTAGGATAGAATCGGGTTGCTCTTCACCCAATCTAAATCATTTGCCTGCCCCGCACTTTCTGGGTCACGGGACATTGCTTTGATGGATTGATCAAAAACCAGACGATCGGCAAATTTCAGTTTGGAATAATCAAATGAGCCCCTTAATTGGTAGAAACGTAAATGATAGTCGCCCAAAACGTTCTGCTCGATCAAATTTTCACGAGTTTCTTTGGTAGGGATGCCCATTCCAGAGGCAAAGATGATGACGGCCTTGCCATCCATCTCGTCCCAATGACTGAGAAAATCATTGATTCCTTGGACATTTCCGCCACGGACATAGCCGCCGAAAACAACAATTTCATAATCCCTAAGGTTCTTCCACCGGAATTTTTTGAGAGGGAATAAATCGGCATCGGAGTGTTTTGCAATATCCTCCGCATATTTTTGAGTGGATCCGTATTTGGATTCGTAAAGCACAAGTGTTTTCATACGAAAGAAGTTTATCACCTAATGGTGATGATTGAAAAACAAAGCGCTCGAAAAATTAACCATCGACACAAACAAAAAATGTGTCAATTATTTCATACAATAGACAAATATATTAGTAATAATCGTATTTTTTAATACTTTTTTATACACTGACAAAAAGGTTAAAAACGAATTGATTGACTAGAAATATTATTCTTGTATCATAGGGGTACGCCTTTAGGCGCAGGAGGCAAAATTATGCCAAGAACAGCAGCTCAAAACGAAGCCATTCGTGATAAGAGAAAAGATAAAATCATTAACAAAACATTGAAATTATTCGCCACTAAAGGTTTTGATGACATCACCATCGATGATATTTCCAAAGTTTCCAATTGTGCTCACGGTCTCTTCTATCATTACTTTGATGTAAAAGAAGACTTATATAATGCCACCATCACCACTTATGAGATTAAATACCAGGCCAAACTTTTGAAATTTGACGAGGTGGAAAAAGTTGGCGGAATCGATGCAATTCGGATGATCGTGGAATTCTATAACAACATCATGAAAGAAAATGACCTTTTGGTGTGCTATAGCCGTCTTGCCTTGACCAAGGCTGGAATGACAAGAACCGCCATTAAGGCCTTAAGTGGTGTTGATTTTGCCAAAGAGCTCCCTTCCATCATCAAAAAAGGGCAAGAAGAAGGCTCCATCAAAAAAGGCAACCCGACCGATTTGGCCCGATTGCTCATCGCTATTTTAAATTCCGAGACCGAATTGCGTTTGGTCCTTGGGATTGCGGATTACAAACCATTGGATACCAACTTCATCCTTTCGCAATTTGAAGCAAAATAAATTTTCAAAGAAAAGGCGCAAGTTCACTTCTTGCGCCTTTTTTCTTCGCGTTTGTTGAAATCTTTGATGTCTTTATAGATGCCTTTTAATTTTGGGTACATCTTCTCATAGGCGTGCGTGTAAAGATAATCATAGATGTTATGGATTTCTGCATTTGGGGTGAAAGTTTCCGATGGGTGGACCATATTTTTGACTGCTTCTTCGGCGTTAGCAAAGCGACCGATGGCTAAGAAACCGGCGATAGCAGCGCCCAAGGAGGAAGTCTCAAAAGTTTGGACACGCGTGACTGGTTTACCCATGATGTTCGATGTAATTTGGCAAATTTCATCCGATTGGCTACCTCCACCACTGATACGGATTTCCGGAATCGCATGGTGGACTTTCTTTTCAAAATGTTCCAGCCCTTCACGCAAAGCGTAAGCTATCCCTTCAATGATCGCACGATAAAAATGCTCTTGTGTGATGGCGTCAGAAAAACCGATAATCGCACCTTTGGCTAATGGTCTAGAAAGCCCTGGACCCCAATATGGTTGGAGAACCAATCCATCACTTCCGGGAGGGACGTCCTTCAGTTTTCGGTTGAAATCTTCCGCAGAAACGTCAGAGATAACGATGTCATCAACATGTTTTCCGCCGAACTCTTTCAAAAACCAATTAATCATCCAATAGCCACGATAGATTTGAATATCCATGTTGTAATAGCCGGGAATGCAGGAGGAGAAGCCTGGAAGGAAAGGTTCCGATTCAGTGTATTTCGTTCTTGTGGTTTCTACGGTTGAAGCGGTGCCATAAGAAATGGCCGCAATACGGTCGCTTAAAACACCTAAACCCAACGTCTCACAGGATTTGTCTGATCCGCAAGCGTAAAGTGGCAAACCAATAGGCAAACCAGTCTCTTTGTTGGCTTTTTCGGTAATGGTCCCAATGATGGAACCTTCCGGAACAATATCTGCCAACATATGACCCTCAATAGAGAAAATCTGGCCTTTGTAGTGCTTCAAAGGATTTTTGTACCATTTCCTCTTCTTAAAATCGATAGGATAGTGGCCGCCAAAATCGGAGGCGGAGTCTTTTAATTCACCCGTCAAACGATAAATAAAATAAGTCGATACATTGACATATTTATCTACTTTTGCCCAGTTGTCCGGCTCGTTTTCAATCAACCAGTTAGACACCGACCTTCTCCGATTGAAAACAATGGTGTTTTTCATTCCGACAAGGCCGAACAAAATATTGTGGAACCAGGGGAGGGGCTTTTTACATTCAGCCGTTCTTTGGTCAAGCCAGAGAATCATCGGGCGAATCACATTTCTTTCTTTGTCCAAAAGCACCGCAGAATCGCGGAAACAAGTAAGACAAATTCCTTTCACGGTTCCAATCAATTCCTGATTCTTCTCCACTAAAGCACGGGCACAACGACATAACGCATTGTAATAAACGTTAGGGTCTTGCTCAGCATAATTAGGCAAAATAGAAAAATATGGCGGATCATATTTTGTCTTCTCCATCGACAATTCTTCGCCTTTATCATTGAAAATCGCAACACGCACACTTTGGGTGCCGAAATCGATCGTTAATATATTTGAACCGTCCATAACAAACCGCTCCAAAATGAATTTTAACACATAAGTAATGGCTGACACGTGTTAAAATGATTTCGCTAAGCGAACAGGAGTCTTAACCATGATCATTTCCCGTGCCCCTTTCAGAGTGAGTTTTTGCGGAGGAGGAAGCGACATTCCTTCTTTCTACACCAAATATGGTGGATGTGTTTTAAGCACATCGATACGTAAATACGTGTATTTGTCCGCAAACAAGGCGTTCAACAAAGACACCATCACCCTAAAATATTCCCAAACCGAAGAGGTTCATGACCCTAAGGATATCCAACATAGAATTTTCAAACAGGTCTTCACTGATTTTGGGACAAAAGGGATTGAAATCTCCTCGATTGCCGACGTCCCTGCAGGAACAGGGTTGGGCTCTTCTTCCACTTTCACCGTTGCTTTGCTTCGTTTGCTATATACCTGGAACGGTATTCACGCTTCCGCTTATAAAATCGCCAAAGAAGCGTGCGAGGTGGAGATTGAAAAGTTGGGCAACCCCATTGGCAAACAAGATCAATTCGCAGCCTCATTCGGGGGACTACGTTACTACGAATTCGAACCTGATGGTTTTGTCAAAGTAGAACCGGTCATCATGAAGCCTGAAGCGCGGGCAAAATTAGAAAACGGCCTTTTGATGTTCTATACTGGCGAGGTTAGAAGCGCCAATGGAATCTTAGCCAAAGAGACCAAAAACCTGGCGGACGACATAGAAAAAATCAATACCACCAGAAAGCTTTGTGATATGACTAGGCTTTTGCGGGAGAAATTTGAGAATGGCGATGTGGACGCATTAGGACCAATACTGAAAGAAAGCTGGGAAATGAAAAAATCCTTAGCGCATGGCATTAGCAATCCACTCATTGATGAAGCTTATCAAGCTGCGATGAAAGCAGGAGCCACAGGAGGCAAACTCTTGGGTGCCGGCGGGGGCGGATTCTTACTTTTCTATTGCGAAAACGAAACGGCGAAAAACAAGGTACGTGACGCCTTGGATTTGATGGAAATGCCGTTTGAGTTCGACCGTGCAGGATGTTCCATCATTTTTACCGAATAATATGATTGCCTTAATTCAAGCTGGCGGTGCCGGCACAAGATTAAAATCCATCACAGGCGACATGCCAAAACCAATGGTCCCCATTTGTGGGAAACCAATTTTGGAATGGCAGATCGAAAACCTTCATGAAAACGGGGTCGATGATTTTATTATTGTCATTAGCCCAAATGGAAAAGCCATCCCGAATTATTTCGGCGACGGGGGAAAATTTGGGGTGCGTATCGAATATATTGAGGAAAAAGAGCCTTTGGGGACTGGAGGCGTATTAGGTCTTCTTCAGGGCAAAATCCAAGATGATTTCATCCTTTGTTTTGGGGATTTGATGCTCAATATTTGTTGGAAGAAATTTATCGATTTTCATAGAGAAAAACATTCGTCGCTGACCGCTTTCGCCCATCCGAATTCCCATCCTTTTGATTCCGATGTTTTAGTGACTGACGAAAAAGATCGTTTGGTTCGTATCGATAGCAAACATAACGTTCGGAACTATTACTACAAGAACCTGACCAACGCAGGATTGTATGTCTGTTCCAAAGACGTTATTTCTTTCGTTCAAGAACCTGCCAAAATCGATTTTGAGAAAGTTGTTTTGCAACATTTCATCAACGAGGGGAAAGCGTTTGCCTATCGCTCTAGCGAATACGTCAAAGACTGTGGAACGCCAGATCGTTATTATGGAGTCACTAATGATTTAAAAAATGAAATTATCCCCGCTAAATCCCTCGCGAATTTGCAAAAATGCATCTTTTTAGATCGCGATGGAACCATCAATAAATTCGGTGATTTCGTACGCTCCGCTAATCAGTTAGAACTGGCTCCAGGAGCAGCTGAGGCCATCAAATTAATCAACGAATCCTCCTATTTAGCCATCTGCGTCACCAACCAGCCTGTTGTTGCTAGAGGGGAGACGACCTTTGAAGAACTGGAAAACATCCACAACAAAATGGAGGATTTATTGGGTGAACAGGGGGCCTATCTTAATGATCTCTTCTTTTGCCCACATCATCCTGACAAGGGGTACCCAGGCGAAGTCCCGGAATTGAAAATATCTTGTGACTGCAGGAAACCGAAAATCGGAATGTTGCTCAAAGCCAAAGAAAAATACAATATCGATTTGACTCAAAGTTGGATGATTGGCGACACCAAGCAAGACATTCAAACCGGTATCAACGCTGGTTGCCGAACGATATTGCTGACCACAGGCGATCCTAACCCGAATCGCCGATATCAAGAAGCCCAACCGACTTATATGTGTTCCACTTTACTTGAAGCGGTCCGATTAATTCTTAAAATAAAGAAGGGAGAATGAATCTATGGATTTCACGAAACAAATTGAAGAATATTACCAACGCGAGAAACAAATCATCGACGCTCTCGACAAAAATGAAATTAATGAGGCCCTCAATGCTATTCTTAGACATTACGAAAACGAAGATATTATCTACGTGTTAGGGAATGGCGGTTCCTCTGCCACCGCTAACCATATGGTTTGCGATTTCGATAAAGGTATTTCATTGGATCTTAAAAAACAGTTCCGTGTGATTTCTTTATCCGACAATATTCCGATGATTATGGCCATTGGAAACGACATTGGTTTCGAAGATGTCTTCTATTTGCAACTGAAGAACAAGTTAAAGCCAACCGACCTAGTCATCGCCATTTCTGGCTCTGGCAACTCCCGCAATATCGTCAAAGCCGTCCAATATGCTAACGAAGTTGGCGCCGAAGTGATTGGTCTGACTGGTTATGCCGGAGGCAAATTAAAGAACATGGCCAATATCAACGTCCATGTTCCGGTGGAAGATATGCAAATCACCGAAGATATGCATATGAGTTTTGTTCATGTTGCGATGCAAATCTTTTGGAGATATTTAATGGCGAAAGAAGGCAAGGAAGCCGTCTACAAAATCAACCAGTAAAATCAATTTCAAAGCAAAAGGCCGCACCCGTGTGCGGCCTTTTTGATGATTGAGTTGTTTTTTTATTTGTGAGAAAGCAGCTCTTTAATCTCGTTTGGATCAGTATATTGGAAGGTCATAGCATCGCAATATGGGGCGGCTTTTTTAGCTTGCTCGGAAGACTCGATCGTCCAAATGTTGATATAGTGTTTCCGATAATATCTTTGGACCGTCTTCTCCTCTAAGAGGCTTGCCTCCAAATCGACCGATTCAAATAAGTATCTAAATTTCCAAACCCAGAAATCTGCTTTTTGAATCAATAGTCCTCTTGGATAAACCTTGATTTTCTTCAAGGCTCTGGGGTCAAAAGAGATGACAGCGATTTTCTTCTTGTTCTTGATTTGTTTGAGAATCTCGTTTGTGGCTTTCGCGATATCTTTATATTTGTTTTTGTAAACCTTGACTTCAACAACGATTAGGGAACGCTCTTGATTCAAATCCAAAACCTCTTGAAGCGTCGGCACCACTCCGCCATCTTTAAGACGATAATTGTTCCTAATCTCTTCCGAAGTCAGTTCTTCAATAATCCCTTTTTTACCCGTCACACGTTCCAGCTGAGAATCGTGGCAAACGATGAGTTTTCCATCTTTGCTCAAATGGATGTCCAATTCAAATGGCAAATCGTGGTTGATGGCGTTTTCAAAGGCCTTAAGTCCATTTTCCGTGAATTCTTCATTATGAAGGCCGCGGTGGGCGATTGGTCCAAAATAGGATTCATCGAACATTTCGTAATGTTTCTTATGCATAAAGAAATCTCCTCTTCATCGGTACTATGATACACCTTTCAAATTTTTTGTATCATTCTTCTTCATTGAAGAAGTTTCGCGTGCTATAGTTTTAAACGTCAGGGACTCAATTTTATTGAGCCCTCAAAGATTGTCATAGGAGGACAACATGGCACAAAAGAAATACGTTTACTCCTTCAAGGAAGCTCACCAAGAAAAACTTGGCAAGCCGATTCTTGGAGGAAAGGGCTTTGGACTTGCCGAGATGACTGCCGCGGGAATCAACATCCCTCAGGGTTTCACCGTTACAACCGAAGCTTGCACCCTCTACTATGAATCTGGAAAGCAAATTCCAGGCTATGTGTGGGATGACGTCGTGGCCCACATCCACGACATCGAGAAAAACTCGGGCAAAAAATTTGGTGGCGGCGATAACGTCATGCCATTACTCGTTTCTGTCCGTTCTGGCGCTCGTGAATCCATGCCAGGCATGATGGACACCATCTTAAACCTTGGTTTAAATGATGAAGTTGTCGTCGAACTCGCTAAGCAAGCAAACAATGAACGTTTTGCTTGGGATAGCTATCGTCGTTTCATCTTGATGTATACCAACATCGCAAAAGGCCATCCAAGAACCGCGATGGACAAGATGCTCGATGATTTGAAAGCTGCAAACGGTTACAAACTCGATACCGAAGTTACGACCGAGCAACTTAAAGACCTCGTCAAAGAGTACAAGAAATATTACAAAGGGGTCTTCGGTGAGGATTTCCCAACCGATCCATATGAGCAATTAAAAGAAGCTATCGCAGCCGTCTTCCGCAGCTGGGATAACCCACGTGCAAACGTTTATCGTCAAATGCACGGTATCCCATATGAATGGGGCACTGCCGTTAACGTCCAATCCATGGTCTTCGGCAATATGGGCAACGATTCCGGCACTGGTGTCGCTTTCTCCCGTAACCCATCCACTGGTGAAAAGAAAGTCTATGCCGAATTCTTGCTTAACGCTCAAGGCGAAGACGTCGTTGCTGGTGTTCGCACCCCAGTTAAGATCGACTGGTTGGCCGAAAATATGCCAGACGTCTATAAGCAATTCGAAGAGACGATCGTCCGTATGGAAACATATTTCAAAGATATGCAAGATATGGAATATACCGTCGAAAAAGGCACCCTCTACTTCTTACAAACCCGTAATGGTAAGAGAACTGCCGCTGCCGCTTTGAAGATCGCTTGCGACTTAGTTGATGAAGGCTTAATTGATGAAAAGACTGCCGTTTTGCGCGTTGATCCAATGCAACTTAACGACCTCCTTCACCCAACCTTTAACCCAAATGATTTAAAGAAGCACACTCCTATTGTTTCTGGTCTTCCTGCGTCCCCAGGCGCTGGCACTGGTCACCTCGTTTTCACCGCTGAAGAAGCAAAAGCTGAACACGATGCCGGTCGTCCAGTCGTTATGGTCCGTTCTGAAACCTCGCCAGAAGACATCATCGGCATGGTCAACGCCGAAGCTATCGTCACCGCTCGTGGTGGCATGACTTCTCACGCCGCTGTCGTTGCTCGTTCTATGGGCAAATGCTGTGTCGCTGGCTGCTCCGATCTCATCGTTAACGAAGAAGAAAAGACCGTTACCATTCATGGTAAGGTTTATGGCGAAGGCGATGTTTGGTCCGTCAACGGCTCCACTGGCGACGTTTTCGAAGGTTCTATCGAAATGCAACCAGCCGACCTTGGCGGTAATTTTGGCCGCATGATGGATTGGGCTGACAAATACAGAAGACTCAAAGTCCGTGTCAACGCCAATACCCCAGAAGATGCTTACAACGGCCAAAAATTCGGCGCTGAGGGCATCGGTCTCTGCCGTACAGAACGTATGTTCTTCGCACCAGAAAGAATTCTCAACATGAGAGCCATGATTCTTTCCGATACCACCGAGCAACGCGAAGCGGCTTTGGAAAAGATCAGACCATTCTTGATGGGCGACTTCTATGCGATGTACATGGCCAACCCAGACTCCATGGTTAATATCCGTTTACTTGACCCGCCACTTCATGAATTCTTACCTGAAATCGGCGATGAAGAGAACATCAAAGCTTTGGCTTCCGCTCTCAAAGTTTCCGAACAAAAGGTCAAAGACAGAATCAACCAACTTCACCAAGCCAACCCAATGATGGGCTTCCGTGGTGTCAGACTTTGCGTCGCTTATCCAGAAATCTATGCGATGCTCGCCAAAGCCATCATCCAAGCTGCCGTTAAGGCTTCTAAGGAACTTGGCCATGCTATCGAGCCAGAAATCATGATTCCTCTTGCTGGCGAAGTCAAAGAATATAGATGGGCGAAGAAAGTCGTCGTCGATGCCGCTGAAAAAGAGCTTGCCGCCGAAGGCGAAAAGCTTGTCTATCATGTCGGTACGATGATTGAAATCCCACGTGGCGCACTCCGTGCCGGGGATCTTGCCAAAGAAGCAGAATTCTTCTCCTTCGGCACCAACGACTTGACCCAGTTAACCATGGGCTTCTCCCGTGACGATTCTGGCCAATTCTTGCCATATTACTACGACCACAAGATCTACGAATTCGACCCATTCCAGACCATTGACGTCGAAGGTGTCGGTGAACTCGTTAAGATTGCTGTCGAACGTGGCCGCGCCGCTAACAAAGACCTCTTAATCGGCGTCTGCGGTGAAACCGGCGGTGACCCAAGATCCATCGAATTCTACGATGCTGTCGGTCTCGACTACGTCTCTTGCTCTCCATTCCGTATTCCACTTGCTAGACTTGCTGCTGCTCAAGCCGCACTCAAGCATTCGAAATAAGGTTTGAAACAAAACGAGGACGTTTCCTTTGGGAAGCGTCCTTTTTTTATGCCTCAAAAACCCCTTAAATTTGAAGATTTGACTCAAAGGCGGGGAATTTAACGTTCAAACTAGAGATTTTCGTATAACAGCTTTTTGTAAAGCGTTTCGTCTATGTCGGTATATACGTCAAAGACGACCGCTGGAGCATCCGGGTGCAACATCAAGTATTCTTTGACCGTCTCTGTTGCGATTTTCGCCCCCTTTGCTTTAGGAAATCCCTGCTCGCCTGTGGAAATACAAGGAAAAACTAGGGATTTGAACCCGTTTAGCCTAGCGAGTTCTAGACAATTGAAATAGCACTTCTTCAATTGCTCATCTTCGAAAAAAGAGGTGCGCCCCCTAACAGTCGGTCCTAAGACGTGTAAAACATACTTGGACGGCAAATTATATCCAGAGGTCATAAAAACATCCGAAACATTGAATTTACGGCCTCTTTTCTTCATCTCAATATCACAGTCGAAGCGAAGTTGAACGCCAGCATAAGAATGAATCCAATTATCTAAACAATTGTGATTAGGAACAAAACACCCAAGCATATCCTGATTGCCACAGTTTACGATAGCATCTGCAGATAAACGTATGATATTGCCCCTCCAAAGGGCGATTTTTTCATAATCAGAAACAGGTAAAGAATACCAGTCAACCAAACCCATCTTTTTCATCTCGTTTTGAAGATAATAATCCTGGGTTTTTAATAAGGCATCCGATGCTTTTTTAGGCGTCCTTAAATTCATTAAAGAGCGTGCCAATTTTGCTCTACCACGTTCATCAGATCCGAAGCGATAAACATAATTTTGATAATTTGGCATCTCTTCTAGCAGAAGGGAGATCAATTGTTCAAGCGGTTCGTTCTTCATAATAAATTGACTGTTTTATAATTTTTGAATCGCCTTCTTAATAGAGTCGGATGAATCAAAATCTAGAGAATCCAATTCATCATCAAAATCATCGGTTTTTGGTTTTGTTGTTTTCTTTTGAGGTTCAGGTTTGCCTAGTTTCAAATCAAAAGGGATACCCTTCTCATGAACGATCATTTTTAAATAAAGATTGATAGCAGAGGACATAGTTAGACCAAGTTGATTTAAGACTTTTTCTGCATCCTTCTTCAAGGCCTTATCAACCCTTAAATTTAAAGTTGTCTTCGGCATAATTTTTAAAACCTCAAAAATACATTTGTAACGCTATTGTAACGCTTTTTACTTTACTTACAATATTTATTATAAAAACACTAATTTTTAGCACTCTAAATTATATATTGCTAATAGAGTTTTTATCGAATGAAAATCGCTTTTATCGTAGTTTTTGTTACCTAATAATTAGGCTAATAGGTATTTAAACATTGTCTAAATCACAATGTGATTCTTAATTAATTCAATTTTCTTTTGTTTTTAAACCTGATCTTTTAGCAGATCAATTTTTGTTCGTCTTTATTAGCTATAAGACCGTCGCAAAAAGATTCCGCTTATCAGCACATCCAGATCCTACAAAAACGTAATTTCCCTTTCTGAAATTATTTGACTATATTTGAATTAGTTTTCTTTACATTTTTATTAACGTTGTCGTTTTGTTGACTGAGTGGATTGCTCATTCTTGAATCTTGGGTGATTTTGGTTTTGTAGTTGATCTATGAATATTTTTCTATTGACCGCTTGTTTTAAAACTTTTCCCTTGTTCACATCTTAAGGTCTTATTGAACGAAAACGTTTTGCCCCCCTTTTTTTGGCACGCTCTAGCTCTAACTTATCTTTTCGAAGGGCAACATACTCTTTGACAAACTCGTCTCTATCCTTTGGTTTTAATATTTTCAATCTATAAAGGTGGCAAAGAATTCTTAAGTCTTAAAAATCAGTCAATCTTCCAATTTGCTTGTTTGCTAAAAGTTTTTCGAAAGTAGGAAAAATATCGATTTTATCGGCCTTCAAAAACCCTAATTTTCTTTACATGTGTAGGTTATTGGCCACGTTTGGAGGGGTTTTCAAATGACTTTATCGTATCAATTAAATTATTTTTTGTTTGCACGCACGCGAGAGGTTAGATATTATATTAACGACAATAGCAAACCCGGAGGAATCCGGCGACGCAAAGCTATAGGATCCAACATTCGTGGACAGCCAGTTGCCAACCTAAAGAGAAAGGGAAGCGACATGGCTGATTTTCATTCCAAAAGACTGAAAAGGATTAAATTCCAGGCTGTTTTGGCTTCTGTTTTTTCTGTTGCCATTCTTGCGACAGCAGGTACGGCAACTTTTGCTTGGTTTACGGTAAACCGCAAGGTCTCTTCCTCTTATGATGGAATCGTGTCGATGGCGAATTCGAACATTAAAGGCGTCGAATATTTCAATATTCTTAGGGTTGATACCGCTCAGGATGGCACCAAGCAATATCATTTCAATGCAACGCCGACAACCACCAATTATGCGATTGGTGAATACAGCCGTGCTTGGGGCAAAGAAGAGCATCAGATCCTTATCAAAGTAACTTTAAACGCCGATTCTGATGCCATGAAATGTTTGGCCGCGGCAAAAGAAAATATTCTGCACGACAAAAATTCTTGGACGGACGTCGATTGGAATAATCCTGGCGATGGATTTCCATTATCTTCGATCGTTTCCATGAATTATTACACAGAAGCGTCAGAGGGGTCGATTACGGTGGATGTAACTAATGACAATGGCGAAGTTACAGGCACGAAAAATTATGACGTCATCACCATTAACAAACCATCCACAACAACCGACTATTCGTTTGTCTCGATTGACGATCACACCGACGCACCAACATTTACTCAAGAATTATCTCTCGCCGATTCGATTGCCTCCAGCGGAGGAGAAACATGCTTCTACATTGTTATGGATTATAACTTACGGGCAATCGACTCAATTTATTCATATAACATTGGAAACCCTATCTTCGAAAGTGAAGAGGGGGTTAAATTCGCCTGTGATTTCAGCGTGGTGGTAGTGGAATAATATGGGCAAAGAGCTTCGCAAAAACAACAAACTATTCAAAAGACTCGCTGCCGCTATGCTCGGTGCAACGATTATTTCGGCAGGTGCCGCTTCCGTTGCTTTTACTTTTACCTGGTTCACCAACCAAAATGAATTAATCAACCAACATATTAATGGACACACCGCTGGCGCGTATTTTGCCCGTGGAACCGGAACCAAAGAGGATCCGTACGTCATTAACAGACCATTCCATTTCTACAATCTAGCCTGGCTCCAATATATGGGTTATTTCCCAGAAGGAACCTATTTCATCATCGAAACCGACTTAGATATGTCTGGATGGACTTTGCCACCTATCGGAACGATTGATCATCCTTTTATCGGCCATTTAAATGGTTACGACACTGAACATGGCAAAAATCAAACACACGCCTCCATCGTTTCCAACATTACCGTTACCAATGATTTTAGCGCTCTTCAAAAACACCCTACTGCCGTCAGCTCTTTAAACGGAGCGAACATTGTCGGCGTTTTCGGAGTCATTGGGGAAGAAAATAAAGATTATGCAAGCAGCGATGCGCCAAGCGTCAAAAATGTATTCTTTAACAACGCCGATGTTACGGATGTAGAAAAAAGCACATTAATTGGCATTGCCGCCGGTTATGTAAACGGCATGATGGAAAACGTGGGAATTTCTGGTTCCTCGAAATTAAATGTCCCAACTGGAGGCGGTTTATCTTCTTTCGGTGGGTACACCAACAATATTTCTGATTACACGAGTGTTGGATATTGTGACCCGGATTTCCGTTCCAACGTCTATAACAAAGAGGTCACCGTCTCAGCTTCTGAACCAACCAATTCTGAAGTTTCCGGCGGATCCGAAGGTTCCGAATCTGGCTTCGGTGGTTCTATCGATATGAACCTCATGTTCTCCAACTTAAGTTCGATTTGGAACAATACTCAGCCGATTCAAGCGGTAACCGCCGAATCCATTGAAATTGATGAAAATGGCAACGTCGTTAGCCACGAAGTTACGGATACCAATTCAGATCGTCGCTCTTTCAGCAGTATTAATTTTTATTACGCAAACAACCAACAAACCAATTCCGATGGTGTTGTTACTGCTTCGTATTCCTTTGCCAAGAGAACGGACAGCAACGACTATATGACTTTGTACGGGAGGAACACCATCATCTCCAACACTCAAAAAACCATCACCACGACAAGGCCAACAAAAACGCCTAATTTGACCATCGGCAATGGCAGTGGGCGTTATCTTTCGGTAAGCAGAACAACTGGTTATTGGGGCTATAACTATAGCGTAGCTGACGTGACTTCGAACCCTTATGAATGGTCTATCGATGCGGATGGTTATCTTTCTACCAAATATAACGGATCAACAACCGTTTATTTAAACGTTAGTAGTGGCGAATTGGCTGTTTCAACTTCCAGAAACACCACCTGGACTTACGACGAAAACGCGCACACGCTATCGACATCTAGTGGTTACTATCTGCAATACGACGATGGTTGGACTCTCTTTAACGGAGACAACGATTATTACCTCATCTACGACAACAATTCCCATTATTTTAATTACAACAACAGTTACACACCTACCGTTGGCAACAGCAGAAATACAGCCACAAAATGGAAATATGATCCTTCCATACCGGCATATATCACCACAAACAGCGATGGCGAAACGGTTTACATCGGTTACTATAACAGTTCTTATACTCTTGTCGTCTATACCAGTGGAAAAGCCTACTACGCTGTTAATGGGAATCGTTTCTCTGCCACATATAATGGCAACACTTATTATCTTCGTTATAACAACTCATCCTGGTCGACGACAACCAACTCTTCTCGAGCAGCAAGGATCACTGTCGAACACGTCGTCAATACGGTCACCTATCCTACGATTGACGCGACGATTTCCAGCTATAACACAGGCACCGCCACCTCGACGGCAAAAGAGAATAGTACCTATGACACCAACGTATGTTATTTCCCAGTCAGCCACGAAAATGGTATTCCTGACGAAAATAACACGGGTTATGTCGTCAGTGGCGCCTACAACAC
>CADBIO010000006.1 GCA_902794835.1 uncultured Erysipelotrichaceae bacterium | reverse complement strand
TCTGGAAACGGTCGCTGCTTCAACAGACGAGTCACCGTTGCCGCCTCCTTGTCCGCCACAGGAAACCGTGACAATGCCTAGTGCGGCTGCACTCAGAACAGTTAATACTTTAATTTTTTTGGTCATAAGAATGAGCCCTCCTTAATAAAGTCAAGGATTACCATACACCACAAAGAACAAATTTCAATGATTTTTTTTCACGTTCGTATTATAAATACAAGAAGTACTTTAAAAGACAAAGTAAGTTTCCGTGTAAAGCAAACGCAAAAAGAAAAAATCGGGTTTTTGTAAGAAAAATTGAAAATGTTTGAACTGAGAAAATGGATGGTATTTATGGATAATCAAGACATCAATATGGTGATGTTTTAAATAACGTCAATACAAAAAAACAAAACAAAGCAGGATAATAAGTCATACAGTTAACGCGTGCTCTATTATAATTCAATAAGGACCAATATTATTGATTAAGAAAAATAGTCAACCAAAAAAACGTTTTTAGCCTCGATTTAAATCATTATTCTAAAAGCTAATCAGGAAAACTAAGTCAAAAAAGAAAACTGTCTTTTCCTGTTTGTTTTACCATTGCTTACCTGAATATGAATATTCAGCTCGTTTCGGCTTTGCTTGAACAAAATAAATTAGGCTAGTAATATTATGCTTGTCTATTTTGAGGAAACGACTATGAAAAAGAATTCATTATTGCCTGGAATCTTGAGTATCATTGCGATTCTTGCGATTGGAGCGGCCTTATTATTGCCTCTCGGAACTGGGTTAATCGCCAACATCGGCACCAAAGCCGAACCCGCTGCCGGTTATGATTTTGTCTTGGGGAACGATGCGCTTCTCTTGAATGACCCGCACGGCGGCATGATTGCCTGGTTTGTCTTATTGTTGATTGCTGCCTTCTTCGGTCTTGTGGGAACCATCACAGGATTCTTCGGAGGGAAGGTCGGCGCCTTCTTCAATTTCCTTGCCGGAGCTCTTGCTTTGATCAGCGCGCTTCTTTTCTTCCTTTCTCCCATTATGGTTGGTGATTGGTGGGTCGGCAGTATTCCAGAAGCGACCGTCTCTCTTGGCTGGGGCTATTTGAGTGCCGGTATTGCCGCTGCTGTTGCCGGCGTCATCGATCTCTTCCTCGGTGTCAAAGGCTTATTCGCAAAGAAAGCTTAATCTCTATCTAATTATCAAAAGAGGCCCCAGCTACGGGGCTTTTTCTCTTCATGAACAATCTTGGGAAAAACATTCATTATTATCGGAACAAAAAAGGCCTTACAAGCGAACAATTGGGAAGGCTTCTTTCGGTATCTTCTGATTTGATTCTTCTTTGGGAAAAAGGAGAACGCCTGCCATCAGAGGAGATGCTCGATAAAATGGCAACGATTTTTGGGATTGAGACGGATGCCTTGAAACAGGAAAATGCGAAAGAAAAGGTGACTCAGATTCGCGTTTACAAACCGCGCGGAAAACTAATCGGGGTCTGTGCTCGTTGTGGAAAATCAATTTACGCTAACGATAAATACGGGATTGGAAGTGTAAGGAAAACAACAGGACATCGCCAAGAACAAATCCAATATCATTATGATCCTTCCGAAAACGAAGGATATGACTATTTTTGTGAAGATTGTTGCCAAGAAATCGTCTCCTTGAACCAGCTTCATCACGAAGAGAAATACCATAAAATGGAGCGCCGTCTCTCAAAGGCAAGAATCGGTGGCGTGATTGCTAGCATCGTGGGGTTAGGCTCTGGTCTACTTATCGCTTTCTTGCTTTATTTTCTGACGACAGACCCAAGAATTGCTTACGTTTGTGCCGCCGCTTCTTTGGTGCTTGGCTATTATGCTTTCAGCCTTGTTTATACCTTGATCATCCGCTCAGACTGGATTGCTAAGACAATCTATGGCTTTGCCAAAATGGGTTATAAGAGTTTCCCACGTCATGTCTCAGAAAGAGATGCCCAAGGGGTTCTTAAAAATTTTTTCATCGCTTTTCTTTTCTATATCGCCACCTATTTGGCGGTGTCTATTGTTTTAGCGGTTTTAACGGTTATATTGGGGATGATTTCCATGTTCTCTTGGCCTTCTGCCAAATTAAAACATCTTCGAAAAATGGAAGAAATGGAGGCTCAGCTTTATGGACAAAAAGCCCAATAAAACGAATGTGATGCGCCTTTTGGAGGAAGCAGGGATTTCTTATATCGAACGTCTTTATGACGAAAACACGGTCGATGGAGAAAAGGTTGCATTGGCGTTAGGCGAGAATCCTGAATGTGTGTTCAAAAGCCTCGTTTGCGAAAATGAGAGGCATGAGAATTATATTTTTGAGGTTCCGGTCAATCAGACCCTGAACTTAAAAAAGGCCGCCAAAGCAACAGGTTCAAAATTCATTGAGATGATTCCCCAAAAGAAATTACTTCCTTTAACGGGTTATGTCCACGGAGGTTGCTCACCAATCGGCTTAAAAAAGGCGATGCCTGTCTATATCGATGAAACTGCCCAATTGTTCGATACGATCTATATCTCGGGCGGCAAAAGAGGATTTCAAGTTGGGCTGTCTCCTTTTGATTTAGAAAAATATACCAAAGGCATATTCATTGATCTGCTTGCTTAAATTTCTGCATTTTTTAGCAAATACCCCCTTTTTTAAAGTGAGGGGGTTTTCTTATGAATCAAATTCAACTCGAAAGCGCAGAGACAGAACTTTTTTCCTATTTGAATGGTCTGATTAATGAGCGTCTTTATCCTTATTTATACCAAGCAAGCGGGACGTATCGTGCGAGCGCGCTACATGAAAAGATAGATCGCGCATTTAAAAGGACGGCAAAGGGGATCACAGAGAACAAAGACGAATCCGAGGAGCGAATCGAAGAATGTGCCAGTGAAATTTGCCAATTCTTGAATGAGGATTTGATGGATTATTTACTGTCAAAGGCGACTGGAACAGTTTTCTTGATAGACTTCAAAGCCTTCCAAAAAATGATAAAGGACAAAATCATTGAAATTTTAGGCAAATCGAAATATTAAAGAAAATAATTCTTCGATGAAAACTGATGTTTTAAAATAAATTAGCACTAAACGCTTGACAGTGCTAAACGGTTAAATATAATGTAATTAGCACTTGAAGTGTAAGAGTGCTAAATCAATGATTGGAGGTAAACACACATGAAAAATGAAATGGCACGTTACCACGATGGATGGTTTGACCCATTCTTCGATTTCTTCGCCCCAGTTACTTACAGCGAAGATCGTTATAACCGCGGTCTCCAAATGAAGACCGACATCAAGGAAGATGAGAAGGGATACACCTTTGAAATCGAACTTCCTGGCATTGAAAAGAAAGACATCAGTGTTTCCTATTCGGATGATTATTTGACCATCAAAGCCAAGGCTGAAAATCATCTGGAAAAAGAGGATAAGAAAACGAAATTCATCCATAGAGAAAGATTCTCTGGCGTCTCTTCCCGTTCCTATTATGTCGGAGACGTTGAAGAGAAGGACATCGTCGCAAAATATGAGAATGGTGTTTTAACTCTCTTTGTTCCAAAAGAAGCTCCAGCAGTTGCTAGGACGCATGAGATCACGATTGAATAACGGAATCTCCTTTTCTTGGAGGGAACGTCTTCGGAAACGCTCCCTCCCTTTTGTTTAATTGGTAAGTCGGTAATTATTTATCGAATTAATTCGATGAAATCTTTAATCTCCCTTTCTCTCGGCGTTTTCAAATTGCTTGACCCTTTGGATTGGGTATAATTGAGCCGTTAGCATGAAAATGATTTAGTAATCGTTCTTAAGGCTACACGAATTACCTACTTGGAGGAAAAAGAATGTTCAATTACAAAGGTAAAGTCGTTGTTGTTACTGGAGCATCCAGTGGCTTGGGTGCCCAAATGTCGCAAGGATTCGCTGAACAGGGCGCTTCGCTTGCGTTATTGGCCAGACGTGTCGAGAGACTTGAATCTCTCGCCAAAGAACTCAACGAAAAATATGGCGTTGAAGTTCTTCCGGTTAAATGTGACGTGACCGATGACGACTCCATCGCCGCGGCGGTCAAAGCCATCAAAGAAAAATTTGGCCACGTAGAAGTCTTGGTTAACTGTGCCGGTGGTGAAAGAGGTACTGGCACACCAGCTCTCGATTACAAACCGGAAGATTGGGAATTCACCCTCAAATTAGATTTAACTTCTATCTTCAAACTTTCCAAGGCATTCGGAAATGTTATGAAAGATGCTATCAATGCCGGTGCTCAAAAATTCGGCCGCATCATCAATATCGCCTCAATTTATGGCTTGGTTGGCAATACTGCCATTCCAACCATCGCATATCACACTTCAAAAGGAGCCGTCGTTAATTTCACCCGTGGTTTAGCCGCCGAATTAGCGCATTCTGGTCTCCCAATCACAGTCAACGCGATTTGCCCAGGCTATTTCTACACCGAATTAACCCAAGAGACCCTAGACAGCGATTTCTTCCAGGCTTTCGCTCACAACTCGGTTCCAATGCAAAGATATGGCAACCCAGGCGAACTCAATTCTGCCGCGGTCTTCCTCGGTGCTGAGGAATCCAGCTATGTCACCGGCCAAATCCTTGCCGTTGACGGTGGCTATACCTGCATCTAATTTTGTTAACAGAACTCAAAACGCCAAGCTCCGAGAAAGGGGCTTGGCGATTTGCATTATTTAAGCCCTATTCTTCAAAGGCTTTCGGCAATAAGAGATAAGACAATCATTCTATGCGCTACACTATCATTAAAAGAGATGATGAATTCTCAAAAGATATGGCCAATGCCATGCAGGCCAATTTGGAAGGCGACCCTTTCTTTCATAAAGATGAGGATCAGCCAGAATTGGTTATCGTCATCGGTGGAGATGGTACGTTTTTAGCTGGTTTGCACCGATATCTCGCTTTGGTTGATTCTGTCAAATTTCTTTGTTTTAACACGGGACGGATTGGCTATTACAACGAATTTTCATTGGAAGAATCCGCTAAGGTCATTCAATGGTTGAAAGAAGGCTCTTTGAGACTTAGGAATTTTTCACTCTTGCAACTGAATGATGGGAAAAACGTTCATTATGCCATCAATGAATTTATTCTTTCCGGTCTTATGAAAAACGTCGAATACGATGTTTATTTAGACGGGAAAAGAATGGAACACTATTTTGGAATGGGGTTGATTGTCAACACCTGTACCGGCTCTATGGGATATAACCGTAGCCTCGGTGGGGCGGCTATCGACACTGACCTTAATGTGATGGAATTAACAGAAATTGCCGCCGTTCGCTCAAAAGCTTATGAAAGCATTGGCTCGCCCGTCATCCTAAACCAGAAAAGAGTGATTACGTTTGAAGAAAGAAACAATCGTCCAGGAACATTGTTAGCGGATAATATTCCGATTAAAAATGTGAATGCCCGTCGATTCAGCATTTCCATGTCAAATAAAAAGGTGGCTTGCTACTCGATGGAAGATGACGTTTTCTTGCCAAGACTTAGAAAAACATTGGGCTTCTAGCTTTATACAAGAGGAGGATAGAAATGTATAAAATTGCCTCAAAACGCGTTTTAAATCCGACTATGATCGAAATGGATATTGAAGCTCCTGAGATCGCCGCGAAAGCGAAACCAGGGGAATTCATTATTCTTCGCGTCGATGAGAACGGAGAACGCATCCCTCTCACCATCGCTGGTGAAGATGTGGAAAAAGGAACCGTCAAAATCATTTTTCAGATCGTCGGTTCGACAACTTTTAAATTAGGGAAGAAAGAAGCAGGCGATTATATTCAAGATTTCGTTGGTCCATTAGGTAGACCGACAGAACTTGAAGGTTTGAAGAAAGTCTGTGTGATTGGCGGTGGTGCCGGTGCCGCAATCGCCATGCCTATTGCTCAAAAACTCCATGAAATGGGGGCGATTGTGCATTCGATTATCGGCTATCGCAACAAAGATCTTGTCATCCTTGAAGATGAATTCAAAGCCTGTTCCGATGTCCTTAAAGTGATGACGGATGATGGCTCTTATGGAGAACATGGCAACGTCGTCAATGCCTTGCAACAACTCGTTGAGGCGGGGAATGAATATGATGAAGTCATCGCTATCGGGCCAATCGTCATGATGAAATTTGTCGTTCTTTATACCAAACCTCTTAACATCAAAACCGTCGTTTCTATGAACCCAATCATGATCGATGGCACCGGAATGTGTGGTGGCTGCCGTCTTACGGTGGGTGGAAAAACCAAATTTGCCTGCGTTGATGGCCCGGATTTCGATGGATTTGAAGTGGATTTCGACGAAGCGAGAGCCCGTGGTGGAATCTATCGTGATTGGGAAAAGCATAAATACGAAGAGACGTGCAATCTTTTTGCCCAAATGGAGGCTAAATAACTATGCCGAAATATCAAGTTAACATGAGACCCGATAAAAACCCGATGCCGTCACAAGAACCTTCGGTCAGGGCTCACAATTTCAAAGAAGTTACTACAGGCTATACCCACGAAATGGCGATCGATGAAGCTTTCCGCTGCATGGATTGTCCAAAACCGATGTGTGTCCCTGGCTGCCCCGTCCATATTGATATCCCGGGATTTATCGCAAAAATCAGAGAAAATGACATGAAAGGGGCCAATGACGTCCTTCTTCAATCTTCTTCTCTTTCTAGTATTTGCGGACGTGTTTGCCCACAAGAATCACAATGCGAAAAAGGATGCATCAGAGGAAAAATGCCAATCCGTGTTAAAGATGAGACTGGCAAAATGGTCATCAAAGGCATGGGCGAGCCAGTGGCTATCGGCCGCTTGGAGAGATATGTCGCGGATTATGCTCGCGAACATAATTTGAATGAATTTCATAAAACCGAGCCAAACGGGCATAAAGTGGCCATCGTCGGTTCCGGCCCATCCGGCTTAACCTGCGCTGGAGATTTGGCGAAACTCGGCTACCAAGTGACCGTTTTTGAAGCTCTTCATGTGGCCGGTGGTGTTTTAAGTTATGGCATCCCGGAATTCCGTCTTCCAAAGGCCATCGTTCAAAACGAATGCCACAATCTCGAAAAAATGGGAGTAGAAATCCGCACCAACGAAGTCATCGGCAAGATTCATTCCATCGATGAACTGATGGATGAGGGATATGAAGCCGTCTTTGTCGGTTCTGGTGCTGGCTTGCCTCGTTTTATGGGCATTCCTGGTGAGAATTTGAACGGCGTTTTATCCGCGAATGAATTCTTGACCCGCATCAATCTGATGAAGGCATATCAAGACGATCCAGAAACGCCAATCGTTCATGGAAAGAAAGTCGCCGTTATTGGCGGTGGCAACGTTGCCATGGATGCCTGTCGTTCAGCACTTCGCTTGGGCGCTGAGAAAGTTTACATCATCTATCGTCGTTCTTTGGAAGAACTTCCGGCTCGTAAAGAAGAAGTGGAACACGCCATGGAAGAAGGAGTCGATTTCCGTCTTCTCTGCAATCCAACTGCCATTCTTGGTGATGAAAAATTCAACACGATTGGCATTCGTTGCATCAAAATGGAACTTGGTGAGCCTGATGCTTCTGGCCGTCGTAGACCAATTGAAATCCCTGGCTCCGAATTCGAATTGGATGTCGATGTTGTCATTCAATCCATCGGTACTTCACCCAACCCACTCATCAAGAATACGACCAAAGGTTTGGAAACCAATGCCCACGGTTGTTTGATTACCAAAGATGAAGGCGGAGCGACAACCAAGGAAGGGGTCTACGCTGGCGGCGATGCGGTCACAGGGGCTGCGACTGTCATTCTCGCCATGGGTGCTGGCAAGAGCGCGGCTGCTGCAATTGATGAATACATCAAATCAAAGAACGCCTAATCTTAGCTAAAATTAAAGCGGTTCGTCTTAAGAAAGGAGAACCGCTTTTTTTCTTTAAAAACGATGACACGCATCGTCTATTTTAGAATCGCAACGACATGTTCTTGCCGTCCGCCGACGGCATAAGGCTTACGATTTTTGATATAAACATCGGTTTCACTGCGCATTCCAAAATCTGGTGCATAAATGCCAGGCTCCAAGGAGAAAGTCACACCATCGACAATCTCACGAGTATCATGAGATTCATAATTGTCGATATTTACCCCAGGACCATGCGGGGAGACATCCACGGCAATGGAGTGGCCGGTTCGATGGGTGAAATAATCTCCATAGCCTTTTTCTTGAATATACGCCCTTCCAACGTCGTCAACTTCATAGCCATAAACCGGGCGAAGGGGAAGGTTCTTTTCTAAAAATTCCATATCTTTGTCGATTGCTGTTTTTAAGATTTGGAACCGCTCTTCTACAACCGAAGGGACTTCTTTTCCAACATAGCCCATCCACGTGATGTCCGCGTAAACCCCATCAGGGTCATCCATCTTTGCCCACATATCGATTAGGACGACATCGCCTTCGCGAATCAACGAAGAATGGCTTTCGTCAGGCCCATAATGAGGATTGGATGCGTTTGGCCCGATGGCTACAATGGCAGGGTCATCATAAACCATGCCCTCTTCATGGAAACGGCGGCAAATAAATTGTTGGATTTGATATTCTTCGACTTCGCCATGAGAAAGGATTTCCTGTTTAATTTTAAGGAAGGCCTCCTCTTTAATTTGCAATGCCAATTGACAGGCTTTGAGCTGAAGCTCGTAGGAACGTTGTCCATAAACGGCGTTAAAACGTTGCAATAGGTTGCCAGAAGAAAGAACCTCAATCCCCAAGGATTTGACGAATTCCACTGAACCGTAATCGGCGAGGGAGATTCTTGGCAAAAGACCATTTTCTGAAATGTCCATCAACACTCTTTTATAAGAGGAGAAGTGTTGACGTTCTAATTCCAACATTTCTTGCCAGGTGTGATAGATTTTCAAATCAAAATGTTCCAAAATGGCTTGTTCGTTTAAGAAAACCGTATCAATGGAATGACAAATGATGTAGGGCTTTCCTTTTTTCGGAAAAATTAAAAATATTTTTCGCGTCAACATCTTGTTCCCCAAAAAAGAAACCAGGGTTTTATTGCGATTCTCATAATCGACGATAATCCAGGCGTCGACGTTCTCTTTTTCTAACTCTTCAGTCACAATTTCGTATTGATTCATGGTCCTGCTCCTCGCGTAATTTTAGCATTTGTATGCTAATAAGGTTAGAATGATGTCATGAGATTAAAAACTCCCTATTCGGAAACCATGGATAAGTCACACCCTTTAGATGGCCACCCAGACCCTTATTGGAGAAGGGATAATTTCATCAATTTGAATGGCCCATGGGATTTTGTGATGACCCAAAGTAAGGCTCTTCCAGAGAAATATCCTGAACAGATTATCGTTCCTTTTGCCATAGAGACCGAATTAAGTGGACTTCATCGGCCTGTCAGTGCGAAGGATTATCTCCATTACCGAAAAGAAGTGGAGGTTCCAGACCTTTTTGTCGGGGGCTCAGCCTTATTACGCTTCATGGCTGTGGATCAAGAGGCAGACATTTATATTGATGGAGAATTATTCTGCTCTCATAAAGGGGGTTATGTACCTTTCTCTGTGTATATCGATGTTGTCAAAAAAAGATTCATTCTTGAAGTGGTGGTCCACGATGATACGGCCAACTCAAATTATGCAAGAGGAAAACAATCCCTTCAGCCAGGAGGAATTTGGTATACTCCCACAAGCGGGATTTGGCAAAGCGTTTATTTGGAATTCGTTCCTGCTGAAGGATATTTCGAGCAATGTCGGATTCAAGGGGATTTTGACGGGCGAAATTTGATTTTTGATGGGGTTTTTGCCAAAGAAAAACATCATCCGAAAGTCACTGTTTACTTCCGCGGGAAATTCGTGGGAGAAAGCTTTTTTGATGAGCATGGTCACGCTCTGGTTGATGTCAGCGAGAATTTCCATCCTTGGGCAGCGGATGAGCCAAATCTTTACGACCTTGTTTTTGAAGACGGGAAAGATGTCGTCCATTCTGTGACTGGGATTCGGAAAATTGAAAATGTCCAGCTCGGGAATAAACATTATCTCCTGATCAACAATCGCCCCACTTTTCTCAATGCTTTGCTAGACCAAGGCTATTGGCCGGAATCAGGCTTGACCCCTCCATCGGCGGAAGCCATGAAATCCGACATTCTTTTTGCTAAAAGCTGCGGGTTTAATTGCCTTCGGAAACACATTAAGATTGAGCCGCGACGTTGGTATTATCTTTGCGATATGCTTGGTGTTTATGTGATGCAGGATATGGTCAATGGCGGCGATCGCTATTCTCCTCATTTAATCCGTCTTGCGCCCTTTTTGCCAATTCAAGTCTCGGACAAGGGCTCAGTGCTAGGAAGGGGGAGCTTGGAATCTAGAGAACAATTCAAGCGAGAGCTTAGAGATAGCGTATCGACCCTTTATAACATTCCTTCGATTGTGGTTTGGACCTTATTTAATGAAGGCTGGGGCCAATTCTTAACGAAAGAAATGTTTCAAGTTCTGCGATCTTATGATGCCACAAGACTTATCGATGCCACCTCAGGGTGGTTTGATAAGAAAGTTGGCGATTTCCGTTCCCGCCACATCTATTTCCGCCCCATTCATTTAATTAACGATCATCAGCGCATCCTTTCCTTAAGCGAATACGGTGGTTATTCGATGCATCTCAAAGAACATTCTTGGAGTAGCAAAGAATTCGGTTACAAGAAATTCAAGGACAAAGTGAAATTCAGCGACGCTTTATCTTCTTTATTCCGAAAACAGGTGGGGCGTGGCATCAAAAAACACGCTTTATCGATTGCCGTGTATACCCAATTGAGCGACGTTGAAGAAGAAGTGAATGGGCTTATTACTTATGATCGGAGAATCGTCAAAATCAACCAAGCCGAGCTTTTCGCCATCAACCGTCAATTGTTATCGGAATATAAAATGGTCTATACCAAAGCCTGGAATCAAAAACGATGAGAAAATTCAAAGCAGCTTTTTTCGACCTGGATTGGACCCTTTACGATCATAAAAATCACGGTTGGGACAGGGAGTCTGTTGAAGCCATTCGTCAATTAAAACAACGGGGAACGAAAGTTTTTATTTGCACGGCAAGACCGTATCATTCCTTCTTACACCTTGGAGCGATGAACCTTGGCATCGTGTGGGATGGCTATATCGCCTCTGCCGGCGGTTATTGTTTTGCTGATGGCAAATATTTATATACCACTAGGATGAAACGCGATGATGTCATTCGTTTTTTGGCTTTAGCAAAAGAAAGAGGCAAAACTTTGGAACTCATTGAATTGAAAGAGCGAAAATTAATGTTTCCTTTGAACGAGGCGGCGAAAGAATTTTATCGCTCTTTCTGTGAAGTGGTTCCCGAGGCTCAGCCTTACGAAGGAGAAGACGTCGAAGGAATCAATTTCTTTTCCTTCCCAGAAGATGACGAATTCTTCCAGAAGGCATTCCCTCATCTTCTTTATTATCGTTATTGTGATATGGCGGTAGATATCACACCCGTGGTTCACGAAAAAGGAAAATGCGTTAAAAAGATTCTTTCTTATTATGGTATCTCTAAAGAAGAATCTCTTGGCTTTGGCGATGATTTGCAAGATCTTTCTCTAGCAAAAGAAGTCGGGTATTTCATCTGCATGGGCAATGGCAAAGAAGAAGTCAAACAAGTCGCAGATTATGTCACAGAAACGGTTTGGAATGGCGGCGTTTGCAAAGCCCTCAAGCATCTCTTAGAAAACTAATTTTTAACTAATTAGTTAATTTTCTGCTGAAAATATCTTTTCGCCTAAAAATTTCCGTGTAATATTAATGTCGCTATGGCTAAACTAGATCAATCGAAGACGCCGTATGTCGACGCCCTCAAAGAGTATGTTTCGGAAGATGTCGCTCCTTTCGACGTACCAGGACACCATATGGGGAATATCACGAACGCAGCGACGAAATTATTCGGTCATGCTCTTTATCGATGTGATGTGAATTCACCAATCGGCATGGATAGCCTGAGTCATCCTCAGGGGGTTGTCTATGAATCTTCCCGCTATTTGGCGGAGGCTTGCGATGCCGATGAGGCCTTTTATTTGGTTAATGGGACCAGCGTTGGCATTGAGGCCATGATTATGACTGCGGTGAAGGCCAATGAAAAAATCATTTTGCCTCGCAATATGCATAAATCCGTAGTCAATGCCCTCGTTCTTTCGGGTGCGGTTCCGGTTTACGTGATGCCAGAGATCGACGGGGATCTTGGAATTGCTAACCAACCATCTTTAGAACAGTGGAAGAAAACGATCATTAAAAACCCTTCGGCAAAAGCGATTTTTGTGATTAACCCAACTTATTTCGGGGCAGTGACGGCGCTGAAAGAATTAGTCGAATTTGCCCACGCTCATAAAATGGCTGTGCTTGTCGATGAGGCTCATGGAGCCCATTATTATTTCCATTCCAAACGCTCTCCGATGTCGGCGATGGAAGCAGGTGCCGATATGTCCGCCGCCTCGTTTCATAAAACCGTGGGTTCTTTGACACAAAGTTCCGTTCTTTTGTTGAAATCAAAATTTTTCAGCCGCCAAAACGTTCAGCGAACATTAAATATCTTAAATACCACTTCGCCTTCGGGAATTTTGATTGCTTCTCTTGATGCCGCCCGTTCTTTTATGGCTTCTCCAGAAGGGCTCACCGCTATGAATAAAACCTATGAATTAGCGGATTATGCCCGTGAAAAGATTGGCCACATTAAAGGATTTGTGAATGAAGGCAGACAACATTTTTTGGCACACGGGGCCTACGATTATGATGAGACAAAGCTGGTGATTGGCTTGGATCATCTTGATATTGATGGCTTTCAGCTTTATCACCTGCTAAAAGAAAAATATAACGTCCAAATGGAATTAGCGGAGCCAAATGAGGTCCTCGCCATTTTTGCCATCGGCACCACAAAGAAACACGTTGATCAATTGGTTCGTGCCTTACGCGCCATTTCGAAAGACCATTATCACCGCAACCAGCCAAGGCGTTATACCCATTTTGAATCTGGCTTCCCTTATCAATTAGTCCGCCCAAGAATCTCTTATAACGCCCCAGGAAAATTACTTCCCATTGAAGAATGCGTCGGTGAGGTTTCCAAGGAAGAAGTTATGATGTATCCTCCAGGCATTCCGTTGATTGTCCCTGGAGAAGTGTGGTCCAAAGAATTGGTCCAGCAAGTCAAGGAATTGCTCGCTTCCCAAGCCTCACACACCAAGCTTCAATCTGCCTATCAGGGAGTGTTTGAAGTGATCGACACCGAGCGATGGAGAAAATTCAATTTATACGAAAAACGGTTGAACGATTATTACGAAAACAAAGTCACGACCCCATTGAATGATGGTTTTCGCTTTCCTTTTGAAGGAGAAGAGCATCAAGCGACTTTCATTTTAATGCCATACCGGTTGGATACCTGGCGAGAAAAAGCCAAGCCAGGGCAAGAGAACTATCTTGAAGTCATCAAGGCAATCGCTAAGCACGAGCCTGTGATTGTTGGGGTTCATCCGATGATGGGGAAAAAGATCGCCTCCGTTTTGGAAAACATTCCCAACGTCACCATCTGGAAACTCCTTTATAACGACGCTTGGGCAAGAGACAATATGCCATTATTCATGACCAACGGGCAGAAAATCAGAACCGTTGATTTCCGTTTCAATGCCTGGGGCGGTGAGGTAGATGGCCTTTATTCGGATTACCAAGATGATGATCGCCTTGGAGAAGTAGTATCGAAAAAACTGAAGCTGCTTTCGTATTATTTGCCTTCTTTCGTTTTAGAAGGGGGTTCAATTGCCATTGATGGGCAAGGGACTTTAATCACCACGGAAGCCTGTCTCCTTTCCAAAGGAAGAAATCCTGAATATCGGAAAGAAGAGATTGAGGAGATTCTGCATGAATTCCTTTCTGTGGAGAAAGTCATTTGGGTTCCCCACGGAATTTATCAAGATGAAACCAATGAACATATCGACAACATGGTTTCGTTTGTCAAACCCGGCGAGGTCGTGATGGCTTGGACGGAGGATAAAAGCGATCCTCAATATCGTTATTGCAAACAAACGTTAAAAGCCTTACGAGAAGCCACGGATGCCAGAGGAGAAAAACTGATTATCCATAAGATGCCTCTTCCTAAGCCGTTATATATGGACGATGAGACGGCTGTTTCCTTGATCAATACGGCAAACACGCTGGATGTTCGGCAAGGCGGAAGACGTTTAGCGGCTTCTTATGTGAATTATTACCAAGGGAAAGATTTCATCATAATGCCCGCTTTCGGGGTCCCTGAAGATCAAAAAGCTTACAAAGTGATGAAACAACTTTATCCAGACAAAGAAATTCATCAAATCAACACCTATGAGATTCTTCTCGGCGGTGGAAACATTCATTGCATTACCATGCAACTTCCAAAGGAGGGCAAATAAAATGGTCAAATTAGCAATCACCCAATTTTCAATGTCGGACGTTTACGAAGAAAATCTTGCGAAAGCGGATCAATATATTCGCAAAGCCAAACAAGAAGGGGCCGATTTGGTTCTTTTGCCAGAACTATGGGAAGGCCATTATTTCTGCCAAATCGAAGATTATGAGAACTTCAAATTAGCTGAAGAAGTGGAAAATTCGAAAACTCTTCGACATTTCCAGTCACTCGCCAAAGAATTAAAACTTGTCTTGCCGATTTCCTTCTTTGAACGCAGCGGCAACTGCTTCTTCAATTCCCTGGCGATGATCAACGCGGACGGAAAAATCCTTGGGATTTATCGTAAATCACATATTCCGACTGGCGAATGTTACGAGGAGAAATTCTATTTCACGCCAGGGGATACGGGCTTTATGGTCTTTGATACTAAAATCGGTCGGATTGGCGTTGGCGTTTGCTGGGATCAATGGTTCCCAGAGACCGCCAGAATCTTGGCCATCAAAGGAGCAGAGGTCTTGCTTTTCCCAACGGCCATCGGTTCAGAACCGATCTTGCCACAGGATTCTAAAGACCATTGGCAAAACACGATGAAAGGCCATGCCGCAGCCAACATCATGCCTCTTCTAGCGTCAAATCGTGTAGGGGTGGAAAAGGCCAAACAGTCGTCGATGAAATTCTATGGTTCCTCTTTTATCGCAGATCAAAATGGGAATTTTGTCGCAGAGATGAATCGTGAAGAAGAAGGGGTACGTGTCGTCTCTTTTGATTTGGAGAAAATTGCTGAAGAACGTTATTCTTGGGGGGTCTTCCGCGACCGCAGGACCGACCTCTATTCTCCGCTTCTCAAATTAGACGACTCTAAAAAGTAAACTTTTTATTGGTATAATCAAATTATGAAATTATCTTCCTTCGTGTTTGTTGTTGGCAGTCTTCTGTTGGTTTCCTGCTCCAGTCCCATTAGCCCCAGTGATTCCGAAGACTCTAATCAAACGATCGTGGTTCCTTCTTCACTGACTTTGGGAAAAGAGGACATCATCGATTTCTCAAATGGCACGCTTGATAAAGATGGTATTGATTTCACTTTCACCAACGCCAAAGAGAATGCGGAGGGCTTCGTAATTTTTGAGAAAGCTGGATACATCACCAATAAAACTCCATTTTCCAAAAGCATCGTCTCCATCAACGTGATTTTTTCAACGACTGTTGATTATGGCGTTTTGGCGACTAGGAGCAGCGCTTATCCGATTTCTTCCCCGATGAATGGGGCCTATGAATTGGTTTCTGGCACGGATTATGTCTATCCAAACTCGGGGCAATATTTCAGTGTTTATGCCCCTCTTTATGAATATGCGATTGAATCTATCACTTTGCATTTTGGTGATGATTATGTGAAACCCCAATCCGACCCAGACGTGATTGATTTTTATACGATCAATGACACCCATGGGGCTAGTGATATGATCTATGAATCAAAGAAATACCAATCCGGAATCAAGAAACTTTCTTCCTTTTTGGTAGGTCAAGAAAGAAAATCGCCAGAAACCACAATCGTTTTATCTAGCGGCGATATGTGGCAGGGAGGGGCGCAAAGCAATTTGACCCGTGGCAAGTCGATGGTTGATTGGATGAATGTCGCAGGTTTCGAAAGCATGGCTATTGGTAACCATGAATTTGACTGGACCCCTTCCGTGATTGCCGAAAATTCTTCCTTTGCCAATTTTCCATTCCTAGGCATCAACATTACTGACGCAGAAGGGAACCGTCCTTCTTGGGCAAAACCTTCTTGCGTGGTTCATCGTGGTAAATACAATGTTGGCGTGATTGGGGCGATTGGGCCGGTTGAGAATTCCATCGCCACAGCAACACGGGGTGGATATGTCTTCAACTGGGGTAAAGCTGCTAAATTAATCTCTGACGAAGCGAAACGCCTTCGTTCGGAAGAAAATTGCGATATTGTCGTTCTCTCTTTGCATTATTCAGGAGGAGACGACCCTTCATCTTCTAATATCTTAACTTTTTCTGGGGTGGATGCGATTCTTGAAGGCCATACTCATCGATGTTATTCCTTTTTGGACAACAACAATGTTCCTCACGTTCAAACTTATGCGAATGGATCGGATATCCAACATGTTCAATTCAAAGTTTCTCCCAACACGGGAAAACTCATATTCGATCACTACAATGACATCACGATTGAAACGATTACTTCTTTGGAAGACGAACCAATGGCAACAAAAGTCTATGACCATTATGAAAGTGAGGTTGCCGTGGTAAAAAATGAAGTCATTTATACCTCGAGCAGCCAAATTTCAAAAAATGAATTAGCGAAATTTGCCGTTAAGTCTCTTTATGATTTCTACGCAGAACGTTATCAGGATGATGAGCGGCCTCTCGTCGGCGCTGTCATCAATTCTGGCGGCGTGAGACAGGTTTTGCCTGCGGGAAATATCACTTACGGCGATTTGCTTGCGGCCCTGCCTTTTGAAAATGATAACGTAGAAGTGGCGATGACGTTAACTAATGCCGAAACTTTCTCTAACAATTATGTCGGTTATATGACTGACGTTTCTTCGCTTTCTTCTTCCAGCGAGGTGAGAATGATCACTCTTTCCTATCTTTCCGATGGCCCATACGTTGGGCAATACAATTTCACAGAACTGAGTCGCGATGGTCTTAATTTCTTAAAAGACATCGTCGCTCAGGCGTTTAGGGATGGGAAATATGGCGGCTAAGACAGCATTGATCATTCAGGGTGGCGGCGCAAGAGGGACTTATGCCGCCGGGGCGTTGAAAGTCCTTGTGGAAAATGGATTTTCTTTTGACCAGGTTTATGGTACGAGTGCTGGTGCCTTGCTTGGCATTGATTTCGTTGCCAAAGACCCAGAGCGTCTTGAGAAAATCATCAATGAGCTAACTTCTGCAAAAGGTTTCATCAAAGTCCACAATTATTTCACCAAGGGATCCATCTTTGATTTCAAATATCTTTTAGAGGACTTGCCTAAGACGAAGCTTCCTTTCAAACACGACGACTTCATGGATTCTCCGACTGAATTCTATGCGGCTGCCTGTTCCGTCGAAGATCGCGACACTTCCTATTTCTCGAAAAAAGACCCAAACTTCCTGCTGGGACTTGCATCCAGTGCTTCATTGCCGCCTTTTTCTAAACCTGTGGAAATCGAAGGAAAAGGATATTTGGATGGGGGCGTGTATGCTTCTGTGCCATTCGAAAAGGCATTAAAAGATAATATTTCCAAGATTGTTATCATCGTTACGAGAGAGAAGGGGTATCGTAAAAGCGCCCCCGGACGTTTGATGAAACGTCTTTGCCGCAGACAATATCGTCACCAACCAAAATTCCTCGAAGACATTCTTAATTCCTACAAACACTACAATGAGCAAATGGATTTGATGGACCGCCTTGCCGACGAGGGCAGAATCTTCGTGCTTTACCCTTCCATTCCTCCGCAAGTGAAAATCACCACGCAGGATAAAAAGAAACTTGACGAGCTTTTTAGGCAAGCTTGCGAAGACACTAAGCGCCAACTTGAAGGATTACGCGAATACCTCGCCCAATAAGGAAACAGCATTATGAATAAAAACGATCAAAAAGCACATCGTTCTAAAAAGGGTCTAATTGACTTAAAGAAGACCAAGGTTTTCCTCGTCCATCACGAAACGACATTGCTTGATTTCCTAAAAGAAAAAATCCCCGGCCAATCGCAAAAGAATATCACGCGTATCATCGCCAATCATCAAGTTGCCGTCGGAGGCGCACCGGTATCCCTTTTCCTTTACAAACTTTATCCTGATGATGAAGTCATCGTTTCCTACAATCGGATTGCCAAACACCAAAGAAAAGACCTTCCGATCATTTATGAAGACGAAGACATCATCGCCATCAATAAGCCAAGCGGATTGCTTTCGGTCGCTTCCGATTTGGAAAAAGGGAGAACCGCTTATCGCTTGATTAGCGATTATATGACCCAAAAAGATCGAAACTCGAGAATTTTTGTCGTCCACCGATTGGATGAGGATACCTCTGGCGTTTTGATTTTTGCCAAAAAATGGGAAGTCCGTGAAGCCTTGCAAAATCATTGGCAGGACATTGTCAAGAAACGTGGCTATTACGCGATTGTTGAGCCGAATGACATCCCCGAAAGGGGCCATTTAGAAGATTATCTTGGAATTGATGAGGTGACGTTCAATGTCTATGTCACCAAAAATCGCAAAAAAGGGAAGCTCTGCATCACCGATTATCGGAAAATCACTTCCAATAAGAAATATGCTTTATTGGATGTCAACATCTCCACGGGTCGTAAAAATCAGATTCGTGTCCAATTGGGAAATCAAGGATATTTCATTGTCGGGGATGATCGTTATGGCGATCCATCCAATCCTTTAAAACGTTTGGGTCTCCATGCCTACGAATTGGATTTTACCAACCCATTAAACGGCAAAGAATATCGTTTGAATTGCCCTATCCCGCCAAGTTTTAAGAAATTGATGGCCTCTTCTGGGCTGGAACCCCTTAAGTCGGAGAAAGAAAAGAAGAAGCGCCATCTTGGTAAAAATCAGGCAAAGAAGCAAAAGAGAAAATCTAATGGCAGCAGAAGAAATAAGCGAAAATAAGCACACTTCACTGGGTGAATTGAGAAAAGAAAGGCCAAACGTTAAAGAATGGTTCCAAAGACACCTTCCTTTCCTTTTTGACGTTCGTTCTCTTTTTTATTACGGCTGCTTAGTCTTCTTGTTGGGTTTCCTATGGTGTTTCTATTCGTTGGTGAATAACCATTTCACCCAATTTTACCCATGGACGGATTACACGGGCCAATATGTTACTTTCACCTATTCTTTTTGGGATACGTGGCATCGTTTTTTCTCCACGGGGATCTTTGAGCTTTACGCTCCTCAAACCTATTTAGGAACCGACAATATCGGCTCTAATTCTTATTATGGTCTCTTCGATCCATTTTTGTTTGTTTGCTATCTTTTCCCCCGAGCTTGGATTCCTCATACTTTTGTGATTGCTACTTTTTTAAAAGGCGTCGCTGGCGCTTTTACAACACGTGCCTACCTTAAATATATGGGGGTAAGTGAGGGCAGTTCTCGAGTCGGCGGATTAGCCTTTGCTTTTAACGGGTATCTCAATTTTATGGTCGGTTTCCCTTCGGTCGTCTCTATGTGCTGCACCGTCCCGTTGGTTTTGTTAGGGATTGAAAAAGTCATCAAAGAGAAAAAAGTGCTGACACTATCCATCGGCCTATTCCTTTTAGGGATCATCTCTTTCTTTTTCCTCGTTGTTGTTTGTATCTTTGGCGTGATTTATGCCATATGGCGTTATTTCTGGACCATCAAAGACCGAAATTGGAAAGATAATTTGGCCGTGATAGGGCTGGGGGTCATGGGTTTTGCCGCAGGAATCATGTTATGTTCCTGGAGTTTATTCCCGAGCCTTAGAGAATCTTCTTTGTCTGGCAGGACGGTCTCTATCGGCATGGCGTATTTTAATTCTTTAAAAACGTCGATTAAAACGTTGGACATCCCCACTTTGTTTAGCCGCCTCTTTGAATTGGTGGGCCGTCATCCGGCGAGAGAGTTACAGGGCCTTATTGGCTTCTTTTATCCCACTTACGGATATTTAGCCTTGCCTATCGCCTCAGGGATGAATTCCAGTGGAGGCATCCAATATGACGCTTGGGTGGCGTCCTTATTCTGTTATACCCCAATGGTCGTGATGTTTTGGGTCGCTTTCGTTTCTTCCATCCGAAGAAAGAAAATCTCCCATTTGATTGCTTTTGTTTTGATTGGCTATCTCGTTTTCACCGACTTTGCCTATTATTTCTTCTATGCCTTTACAGGAGATGGATATGGCAGATGGTATATTGTTTTAGTACCCATCATCATTTATTATGCCTGCCAAGAATTGGATCGGTTGAAAGAAGAGCCTATTTGGGTTCCTATTTCTGGCGCTGTCACTTCATTGGCGCTTGCCATATTGACTTGGATTCTTTGCCTTGTGGTCATCAAAGACAAGACTTTCGATGTTGCCCTTACTAGTTACTGGGTAAGTCAATATAGCGTTCCTTCTGTGGTTAGAGGGCATTCCACCCTTTGGATCGTTTATTTCCAACTTGGCATGGATTTAGCTGTTGGTTTGATCGTTTTGTTGATCAAGAACAGAAAATGGTTGCTTCGCGTTCTAGGCGGAATCATCATGGCAGAAACCATTCTTTGGGGAAATATGTCTTTCGCCTATATGGGAACTTGGTCTTACACAGGTTGGAATGGGGGAATCAATTATCGAAATTCTGTGACCGATGCTTTCAAAGAAATCAATTCCTTTGACGGGAATTCTTATTATCGTGCCTATGTGGAGGGACATCCAGAAAAGAACGCCCAAGAAGTGTTTGATTTCAATGGCACCTCTAATTTCCATTCCTTATTTAATTATGATGTGAATCAACTGGCCTTATATTCTCATATGAATCGCCACGAATATAGCCATACAGCCTACGATCAGACCTATTACAGCAAATCTTGGTCTGCTTATTATGGCAATAAGAGGTTAGGGGCAGACACTGCCTTAAATATCAAATATTACGGCATCAAGCGTGAGGGCTATGGGAATTGGGAAAACAGCAACCAAGACCCTTCGATCGGTAAATATCTAAATAGCGATAACGTACCTTGGGATTCAGAATTGATTCTTGGCAATTCAGACACCCCGTTACGTTATTATCGTTCCTCTTTGGTCAACAAGAACAGTTTTGGCCATGCCGTTGATTCTATTTATGCTGCCAATAGCGACCCTGACTCCACCTATAAAGATGATTTCTATTGTGCCGAAAATAATGCCCAAAAGATATTCAATGAAATTAACCGCAACGAAGAAATCTACACCTCTGGGGCAATTGTTTTAGACAAAGACGTGGATCGTTTGGAAAAAGAAAAGCTGCCCCTTACCATCCAGTCCGCCCCAGAATCCTCTAATTTGTTGAAACCGATTTCGATCAAAAAGTCGATTTATCGTCATCCCGACACCGATTTTATCGGTTTTAAGGCAACCGAATCTAAGACCTACGGCCCTGCCTATTTCTTGGATCATTATGAAACCATCCGAACTAGTGGGAATAGTTATGTCCCCGACTATGAAACGGTCGTTTATTCGCCATCTTCCGGGGAAACCTACTTTAACCCTGATGATTCTAGTGGGGCCTATTTCTCTTTGATGTACAACATCAGCTCGTCGGCTTCGTTCAAAACCCGCATTTATATGATTGGTGATTATCTGGACGAAGAAGGGGTTTTACATGAAAATCAGATCCTTACTTATGATTACAACACTTTGACGACTTATAGCAGTCGTCGTATTAGCGGAGCTTCAGCGGCCGAGGTGTTTGGCTTCTATGCCAAAGGCAAAGTGAAATATATTTGCCTCAACGCCAAGCCTTCCGATTTCCGCGGATCTGGGGTCGATAACGCCGCCGCTTTAATTCCCAATAACGTGAGAGTTTCGATGGCCAACCGTAAAGATGTGGAATCTTTCTACCACAAATATCAATCTTCCTCTTATGCTTTGCAAAATGTTGTTTATGGCACAAACAAAGTCACCTTTGAAAGCAATTTTGATTCCAAAAAGCTGATCGTCACCTCGTTGGGGTATGATGCAGGCTGGAAAGTCACAGCCACTTTAAAAGATGGCACGATTAAGAATTGCAACACTTATAAATTAGATGGTGGTTTTGTTGGTTTCGTCGCCCCAGAAAACGAAGCTACGTATGTCATGAAATACGAAACTCCGTACTTAAAATTAGGCGCGGTTCTTGCTTCGATCGCTGTCTTGGGGTTAGCGGGTTATACGGCGGGACGTTTCATTTATCACGTCCGAAAAAATAAGAAGGAATCCCTTGAACTTTCCGCCTGAGAGATTGAGGCTTTATTTAAAGTTTTTAAGATAAAGGTCATAGACCCGATTCTTAGGCAAATGATAACGTTGGGCGACTTCTTTAATCGCCTCTTTGGATTTCATTGTTCCCAGAGTTTCCTTGAGGTAATTCACGATTTCTTCGTCCGTTGTTTCGTTGATTCCTTTTTTCGCCCCTTCCACGACAAGAACCATTTCGCCGATCAAAGTCTCCTCTTCCAGTTGGGAGAGTTCTTCTAAAGTGGCGCGAATATATTCTTCGTGGGTCTTGGTGAGTTCTCTTGATAAAGAAGCGCGACGGTCTTTTCCAAGGATGGATGCCATGTCAATTAGAGTGTCATGAATGCGGTGAGGGGATTCGTAGAAAATGATGGTGTCATGAAAATCTTTCAAGGATTCTAATTGTTTTCTTCTACTTGAAGGTTTGCTATCTAAAAAACCATAAAAATAGAAATGCTCGCTGGGAATGCCAGATCCCACTAAAGCGCAAAGACCGGCATTTGGTCCGTTAACCACAGAAACTTTATATCCTGCTTCAATGACACGTCTTGCCAAACGTTGGCCAGGGTCAGAGATAATTGGGTATCCTGCGTCGGACATATAAGCAACTTTCTTCCCTTCAGAAAGCAAAGAAAGGATTCGTTCGGAAGCTTTTTCTTCGTTGTGTTCGTGGCAGGATATCAGCGGAAGATCCAAACTAAAACGTTTGAGAAGAAGACCGGAATTTCTGGTATCTTCGCAAGCAACATAATCCATTTCTCGTAGGACGTGCAAGGCGCGTGGAGAAAATTCCTCTAGATTCCCAATTGGCGTGGCAATCAGGTAAAGGAGAGGGGACGTGCCTTGAAAATTCAATTCTCTTTTAAGCATTGTTTTTGTTGTTGTTCCTGTCGCCTTTGCCACGGAAGCGGTTGCGTCTGTGACGGAAATTGCGATCGTTGTTGTGATTGTCGCTTTGTTTTGGCTTGTTGTTTGCCTTGTCGCGGTTATTGTCGTTGTTTTCTTTTGACTGCTGATTCACCTTGACATCGATTTTCGATGGGGTTGGCTGCGGGGCTGGCTGAGGCTTTCGATATCCTGGCTTACTCATCATTTTGAAATCTTCAATCGTCACATATTGGACGTCGGTTTCCGAAACGAGTTTGACGGATCGGGAAATCACATTGAAAGAAGCGACCGTATAATCGCCTTCGGAGGTGTGAATTGACGTTCCGATCTTCGGGAAATCCTTCTTTGCTTCAGTATAAAGGTCGTCTTCATAAAGGAGACAGCACATCAAACGCCCACAAGCACCGGATAGTTTTGGAATGTTTAAAGTCAACATTTGGTTTTTGGCGCGAGAGATTGAGATTCCATCGAAGGCGTTTAAGAAGGTAGAGCAGCACAAAGGCAACCCGCAGATACCCATACCGCCAACCATTTTAGCCTTGTCACGAGGGGCAATCTGATGCAATTCGATACGGCATTTGAGCTGAGAGGCGAGGATGCGGAGCAATTCTCGGAAATCAACACGCCCTTCGGCCGTATAACTTAAAGTGACCTTGGTTCCATCCAAAGTATAATTCGCATTCACAAAAGTCATGCCGAGATTCAAATTTTTTGCTTCCCGGTCTGCGATTTTCATGGCCACTTTGGCTTGTTTCTTCCCGAATTCGTAATCTTCGATATCTTCGGCGCTGGCACGACGGATGACGGGCTTCAATTCCAAATCGGATTGGTAAGTATCGGTGCTTTCTGGAGTTTTGGAAACGATGGCCAATTCGAACCCAGAAACGGTATCGACGATGACAAAGTCATTTGGCTGCAAGGTATTGTCGTTGGTCCCGAAATAATAAGATTTGTCGCTGCCTTCGAAATGAATTGCGACGAAATAGGCATAATGATTCGTATTCATTGCTTGTCCTCCGTAATATAAAGAATGAGGTGCATCAAAGCCAATGAGGAGTTGATGTTGGTGTTTAAGATGCTTCTGATTTTTAAAATCTCAGTCAGAGATTCTCCCAAATGAGGAAGTCTCCCTGCGAAAGATTGTAATAAACCATCGTAGGTTTTTAAAGCGACGGGCTGCTTTGCTTCGATGGCAATCGCATCTTTAAAGGCCATCGAAAGCATGTCTAGGAAGAAACGTGTGTTCTGAATGGATGAGGTTCCTTTCTTTTTATTGCCCGCCAAAGCAGGGATGACGACGTTTTCAAAATGGAAAACAATATCCCGAGAATCGGCAGAAAGGATTTTTAACACATCTACCCATAACGTTTTCATCGCCAGATATTCCGCTTCTTCGGAACGCTCTTTCAAAAGAAGTGCGCTGTTATAAAAATTGGAGAGAATCTCAGCGTCCTCCTCTTTCACATCGAGCTTGAGGGAATCTTCGATCACCGTTTCCTTAGGCACCAGGATCATCCGAAGCTTTTCGCAACGAGAGACGATTGTCGGCAACACCTGTGTTTCATTCTCGGTGGTCAAAAAGGCATAAGTCTTTGCTGGTGGTTCTTCTAGGAATTTCAGCAAGGAATTGACTGCTTGGAGATTCATATTCTCAACCAAATTGATGATATAAATCATCACGCCTTTGCTTTCCAAGGGGGTTTTAGAGAAATCCCCGACAATCTCCTGAACGTCGCCTTTTTTGATTTGTCCTTCTTTGCCATCTAAAACAATAAAGTCCGAATAAGTGTGGTGGTCGATGCGAAGACAAGAACGACATTCTTCGTCAGCAAGAGGGTTGGGATGGTCGCAGATTAAAGATTTGGCCAGGAACGTAGCCGTTTCTAAAAGAGGAACCCCGCTTTCGCCGGAAAGAAGGTAGGCGTGTGCGATTCTTTCGTTAGCCACCGAATTCTTGAAGGTCTCATAGACCAGTGGTTGATATTGTTTTAAATAGTCTCCGAATCTCATTTTCTGATTCTCTGATGAATTTCTTTGAGGACGGCGTTAAAGACGTCATCTGGTTTTTGGGCGGCATCAATAACAACGAAACGTTTTGGGAAACGTTTTGCAAGTTCTTGGAATGCCCCTCGGACCGTCTGATGGAAAGCTAATTTTTCCACATCAAGACGATTGACTTCGCGCCCGGCATTAGAGGCAATCCTTCGTAATCCCTCTTCGGGATCAATATCAAAGAAGAAGGTGATGTCAGGTTCTAGCCCTTCGGTCGCATATTGATTCACGCGATAAATTTCCTCAATTCCCAATCCTCTGGCTCCGCCTTGATAAGCCAAAGAAGAATCGAGGAAACGATCGCTGATCACTATTTTCCCTTCTTTTAAGGAAGGAAGGATCTTTTGGACGATGTGCTGTCTTCTCGCCGCGGCATACAAAAGAGCCTCGGTACGAGGGTCCATATCCGTGTTTTTCTTGTCGAGAATGACATTCCGGATTTCTTCTGAGATTGGTGTACCCCCAGGCTCACGTGTCAAAACAACGCGATTGCCTTCTTTTTCTAATATTTCGACAATCCGCTTGATGCACGTGGTTTTTCCGGAGCCTTCTCCGCCTTCAAAAGTGATGAACATAATGTTAAATCTTCTTTCTTCCTTCAAACGCCTTAGAAAGGGTTAAAGAATCTGCATAATCAAGTGACGAGCCCATCGGAAGTCCATATCCTAAGCGTGTGACATTGGCCTTTCCTTCAAGGAGTTTGGCGACAAATAAAGCTGTCGTCTCGCCATCTAATGTTGGGTTGGTGGCTAAAATGACTTCCTCGATTCCATTTTCCTTGACACGTTTTAGCAAACCATCGATTGCTAAGCCTTCTGCTCCGATGCCTTTTGTGGCGCTGATAACACCCCCCAGGACGTGATATAAACCATGGAAAGAATTCATCTTTTCGATGGCTAAAGCGTCTTTGACATCGCTGACGACACAGATGATTTTATGGTCACGTCCCTCGTCGATGCATATTTCGCATTCTCCTGGGTTTTCCGTATAAAGGCCACAAGTTGGGCAACGATGAATTTTTTGTGAAACGTCATTCATGGCTTTGACAAATTCGTCCCGGTCTTCCTGCTTAAAAGCAAGCACAGCATAAGCCATGCGTTCCGCGCTCTTTACACCAACCCCTGGAAGTTTGCTGAAAGAGTCAATCAAGGCTTGAATGGAATTCAGTTCTTTCATTAATACAATCCGCCGCTACGCCCTGTGATTTCTTCGTCAATCGCATTGGCTTCTGCTGTGATTTTTTCAATCGCTTCATTGATTGCAGAGACAATTGTTTCTTCAACCATTTCAGCGTCATCAGGATTTAAAGCGTCTTTGTCAATGGCGATGGATTTAACTTTTTTATCCCCCGTCAAGACCACGGTGACTAAGCCCGCCTTCTCGACGGTGAATTCTTTTTGTTCAAGCTCGGCATGAGCTTTTTGGAGTTGACGCTGCATTTTTTGTGCTTGCATCAACATTTGTTGCATTTGATTCATATGATTCTCCTTTAATGATTATTTTGGCAACACGAGTTGGATTTCGTCTTTTCTTGGCAACTGGCTTAATTGTTGCCTGCTGAAGAAATCTTTTTGAATTCTTGTCTGGACTTCTGGATAGATCGCATAAATGAAGACCTTTCTTCCCAAAAGAGCGGCAACCAACTCTTGAAGTGGCTCTTGATTGGCGACGATATTGGCTTTCTCCGCTTTCGCTTGGAAACGGTAAGAAAGGATCAACGCTTCACCGCATAATGCGTATGGTTTTCCTTCGAACAAGAGATTGGCCAATGCGCTGAATTTCACATCCAGTCTCAATGGTTCGAGACGTTTCCAGTTGGCAACCAATTCTTGCCTTTCCTTTTTGCTAGCCAAGACCATGATGTTAATTAATTGTTCGTCTTCGATGTTGAAGGTAACGCCTTGGGTAGCGATATTTGGCCTTACGATTCCAGAGGTGTCAATCGGTTTAGCCGGCTCTACCGTTTTTGCCTTTTCTGCCGGCTTTTGCCTTTCACTTGGCTTTGTTTCGGGCGCTTTGAGGGTTTCTACGGTTTTATTTTCTTCGACAAAGAGAGTTTGTTGAGCGGGTTCCGTTGCAAAGGCTTGTCCTTCTTCCAAAGGCTTGTCTTCCTCGAACATCCAAGAAGGAGGAACGCCATTTGCCGTCGTTTCGGAAATTTGTGCCTCTTGAATGACAGGCTTAATCTCTTCGACAAGTGGTTTTTCCTCCTTAAGCACTGGCTTTGGATTTTCGACGGCTGACTTTGTTTCTTCAACGATTGGCTCAGGTCTGGTATCCGTGGCCGTTGGCTTTGTTTCTTTCTTGAAGACAGGGATCGGTCTTGGCTGCGGGGCGACCTTTTCTGGGATTGGTTTTGGCTCGCTATCCGTTTCTTGTTTTGAGGCGATGCGTAACAAGGTCAATTCAAATAACGAACGCACGTCTGAAACATTTTTGAAATCATTTTGGGCGTTGATTAATTCTAGAAGCATCTGGTTGCTGTCTTTGGGTGAGATCCATTTGGACAATTCTCTTGCGTCTTCTTCGGAGAGCTCATCCATCAAAGATGGGTCTTTGGTTTTCTCAAAAACAAGCAAATCTTTTAAGAAAGTAATCAATTCGCTGATTAAACGTCGAATATCAATTCCGCCTGCCAGATAGGCTTCAGATTTGCCAACGACTCGGGAAACGTCACCTTTTCTCATGGAGATTAATAAGTCGACCTTTTCCGCATCAGAAGCCAATCCATAAATAGCCAGGACATCTTCCTCTCTAAGAGTGGTTCCCGAATAAGCGAGGATTTGATCCAAAATGGACAATGCATCACGCATTCCGCCATCGGCGAGTTTCATGATAAGGCGCAAACCTTTTTTATCAAAAGTCGCATTCTCTTTTTCCAACACGGAAACCAGTTTCGTTTCCATTTCTTCTTCGGGGATTTTACCAAAATCAAATCTTTGGCAACGGGAGAGGATGGTTGGTAAGACCTTATAAGGCTCGGTGGTGCAAAGGATGAAGATGACCCTCTCTGGCGGTTCTTCGATGGTTTTCAAAAGGGCGTTGAAAGCGGCATCTGTCATCATATGGACTTCATCGATGATATAGACCTTAAAGCGTCCTTTGATTGGGGCGTAGTTGACTTTCTCGATCAATTCACGAACTTGATCGACGCCATTGTTTGAAGCGGCGTCAATTTCAATCACGTCAGGATGCGATCCATCAGCAATTGCTTCACAATTGGAACAATGATTGCATTGATGGCCAACGCCGTCATCACAATCCAAGGCTTTCGCCAAAAGCCGTGCCATCGTGGTTTTGCCAGTGCCACGAGGGCCGGCAAATAAATAGGCGTGAGCCAGCTTATCGTTGGCAAGAGCGTTTTTCAACGTTCTTACGATAACCTGTTGGCCTGCGACTTCCTCAAAGGTCTGAGGACGATATTTTAAATACAGAGCTTTATAAGACATAATAGTTCACCGATTATGATTATAGCTTTTTGGGGCTATTCTAACTAGTTAGAACATCGCTTTTCTTCACCTATCTTATCCGCCCGTTTCATGGTAAAATAGCGTCCGTTCGGAGATTACTATGGAAGAAAGCATGAGAAAACGACTTGAGGTCGTGACACAAAGGTTCGAGGAAATCGAACAAGAATTGGCTGATCCTAGCATCGGCGAGGATGTTGCTCGCTTAACCGCCCTTTCAAAAGAGAGGTCTTCCTTGGAAGGGCCATATAATGCCTATGTTAAATATAGAAAGCTCGAAAACGATGCCAAAGATGCACTTGAGTTGATTTCCCTGGGTGAAGATCCAGAAATGGTGGAATTACTCAAAGAGGATCGAAAGAACATGCTTTCGGAAATGGAAGCAATGGAAAATCGCCTCAAAATCGAGTTGATTCCAGCCGACCCCAATGATTCTAAAAACATCATCGTCGAAATCCGCGGTGCGGTTGGTGGAGATGAAGCCAACATCTTTGCTGGTGACCTTTTCCGTATGTACACCCGTTATTGTGAGGAACAAGGATGGAAGCTTCAATACATCGATGGCCTTGACGGGGCTTCTGGCGGCTATTCTTATGTCTCTTTTATGGTCAAAGGGGAAAACGTCTATTCCAAATTGAAATTCGAAAGCGGTGCCCATCGAGTCCAACGCGTTCCAAAAACGGAAGCATCGGGGCGTATTCACACCTCAACGGCGACGGTTTTGGTCATGCCAGAAGCTGAGGAGGTCGATGTCAAAATCAACCCCGCAGATTTGAAAATTGATACTTATCGTTCTCAAGGGGCGGGAGGTCAAAACGTCAACAAAACGGAATCTGCCGTCCGTGTGACCCACCTTCCCACGGGGATTGTCGTCTCTTGTCAAACTGAGAAAGCCCAACTTCAGAACAAAGAAATCTGTATGCGAATGATTCGTGCCAAGGTTAAAGATTATTATCAATCCTTAGAAGACAACGCCCGTGACAGCGAACGAAAACTAAAGGTCGGGACTGGTGAGCGAAGCGAAAAAATCCGTACCTACAATTATCCTCAAAACCGTGTTACTGATCACCGTATCGGATTCACTACGAACACCCTTGACCGCGTCATGGAAGGGGAGCTGGAACCAATCATCGATGCGTTGATCCATTTCGACCAAGAACAAAAACTTTTAGAAAACGGGATGAAAGATGCCAACCATTGAGAAAGCCTTAAAAGAAGCCTGGGAATATGGGAAAGACAAGGGCGTTGAGCCTATTGATCTACGTCTTTTGGTCATGAAAGATGAAGGCTATTTTGAGCAGATTGATCTTTTGATGAACAAAGAAAAAGAAATGCGACATTATGATTTGTTCCGAGAACAGTATCATCGTTTGATTGACGAAGACATGCCGGTGGAATACATCATTCATGAAGCTGATTTTTTAGGGATGAAACTTTATGTCGACGAAAACGTCTTGATTCCACGGGGAGAAACCGAGGAAATGGTGGCAATGCTATCGGAAAAAATCAGCGGTTTCTATGACCCGAGGATGTATCTTGTCTGTGGGGACGTTGGGACCGGCAGCGGTTGTATTCCTTTGGCATTGAAACAATATTTCCCAAATTGGCTTTTGGTTGCCAGCGATATTTCCCCTGAGGCGTTGGCTGTGGCCAAGAAGAATTTTCATGCCCAGAATATCAATGTCCAAACGTTAGAAGGAGACGCCCTTAAACCTTATATAGAGAATAAAATCAATCTCGACATTATCATTTCTAACCCTCCTTATATCAGAGACGAAAATGATGCCCAGAATTCCGTCAGAAAATATGAACCTGCCTCCGCTTTATGGCTGGATAAAAAACAGTCAGTTTATGAATCGATTCTCCGTGATTATAAGAAAGTAAAACGCGGAGATATCCTGATCGTCTTTGAAATTTCACCAGACTTGAAAGATTGGTTAGTTGAATTGATCAAGAAGTATATGGACAATCCAGAATACCATTTTGAGAAAGATCTCAATGGCTTCGATCGCTTTCTGTTCATTTACGAAGAATAAAGGAGTTTTGCCGTGGAAATTTTAAAACAAGAAGAGATTCTAAAAGCAAGCGAAATTCTAAAAAACGGTGGTGTTTTAGCCATTCCTACCGAAACGGTTTATGGATTAGCCGTGATTTATGATGAAAAATCTTCTTTTGACGCATTAGTAAAGGTGAAAAAAAGAAAGCCAAACAAACCATTTGCCCTGGCTTGTGGCTCTGTGGAGCAAGCCTTGGAATATATTGAAATTGATAAGAAGACGAAAGCGGTGATGGACGCTTTTCTTCCTGGCGAATTGACAATATTAGTCAACGCAAAGCAAAATTTGCCATCTCATGTCACGTTAGGAACAAATGTCATTGGCATTAGAATTCCAAACTATCCTTTTGTCTGCGATTTAATTAAGGAAGTTGGGAAACCTTGCTTATTAACCTCGGCGAATATTTCCGATTGTCCCGCTAGCCGTGATTATCGGGAAGTCTTAGGTTATTTTGACAACCAAATCGATGGACTTGTCGAAGGAGAATGCCATTCTTTAGTGCCTACGACGATTGTAAATCTTTCGATACCGGGAAAGATTTCTTTGGTCCGTCAAGGCGCTTTATCATATGATGAAATAAAGAAGATTTGGGAGGAAGCAAAATGAAAATTGCCATCGGCTCCGATCATGCGGGTTTTGAATTAAAAGAGGCGATTAAAAAATATCTTATCGAGAAGGGATATGAAGTGTTTGATGAGGGCACGGATTCTCTTTCTAGCGTTGACTATCCTGATTATGGGGCTAAAGTCGGCCAAGCGGTTGTTTCCGAAAAAGCCGATCTAGGGATTGTTTGCTGTGGTTCAGCTGAGGGCATTTCCATCGCCGCCAATAAAATCAAAGGCGTTCGTTGCGGAATTGGTTACAATGACGAAGTCTCCAAGCTTCTAAGACAGCACAATGATGCCAATGTCATTGCTTTTGCGGGACGTTTTATGACAGTAGAAGAAGTTCTTCCACGAGTAGACTTGTTTCTCAACACCCCATTTGAGGGGGGAAGACACGCGATGCGTGTAGCGAAAATTAGTGCTTTAGAGAAATAAAGATAATCCCGATAAGTCCTTCACTCCAAAGTGAAGGGCTTTTTATTATCGATACAAAGTGATACCCTTTTAAGGGTAACGCTTATGAAAAAAATCACAAAAGAAGTATTGACCGATGCGGCGAACCGATTGCTCTTCACGATGTCAGATGAGCAATATGCCAAATTGGAAGATGAGTTTAAAATTCTCATCAAACAAATGGAAAAAATCGGTGAAATCTCAGATTTAGACCGATATGAGCCAATGACTTTCCCATTTGACTGCACGACAACCTTTATGCGTGAGGACGTGCCAGAAGAGCCTCTTCCAAGAGAGGTTGCTCTGAAAAACGCTGGCAGCAAACAAGACGAGCAAATCAAGCTCCCGAAGGTCGTATTATGAATTATTTAGATTTATCGATTCGAGAACTTCACGAGGCTTTACTCGCTAAGAAGGTAACTCCGTTAGAATTAACAGAAGAAGCGCTTAAAAGAGCGCATGAAAACAAAGACAACGCTTTTGAATTTATTGATGACGAGGGAGCCATCGCTTTTGCTAAAACGCTTACTGAACCAGAAGAAAATAACCCTCTTTGGGGCATCCCTTATGTTGCCAAAGACAATTTTTCTACCAAAGGAATTCCGACGACTGCGTCTAGCGATATTTTGAAGGGATACGTCCCGATTTATGATGCCACGGTCATCGAAAAGCTTTCTCAAGCCAAAGCGATTCTGATTGGTAAAACCACGCTGGACGAATTGGCCATGGGCGGAAGCGGAACCACGGGTCATTTAGGCAAAACTTATAATCCATATGATCCTGAGCATAAGCGCCAAATTGGTGGGTCTTCTTGTGGAAGCGCCGTCTCTGTTGCGGCAGGCATCGTTCCTTTTGCCCTTGGATCTGATACGGGGGACTCCGTTCGTAAACCAGCTTCTTATGGAGGTTTAGTCGGTTTTAAACCAACCTGGGGTAGAATCTCTCGTTATGGTCTTTTCCCCTTTGCCCCGTCTTTAGATCATGTAGCTTATTTTACCAGAGACGTTTATTCTTCCGCCGTCTTGCTAGATGTTTTAGCAGGACGTGACAATCATGACTCTACTTCATCTAACAGACCCATTGAGTGTTATGAAGAAGATTTAGACAAACCGGTTGCTGGATGGAAAGTCGCCGTGATTAAACAAATTCTTGATTCCATTAGCAACGAAGAAATCAAAAACCATTTTATCCATTCGATTGAATGCTTAAAAGAGGCGGGAATTACAGTTGATTTTGTGGATTTTGATAACAAATTGCTTGAGTCCTTATACGCTACCTACATGGTGATTTCTTGTGCGGAAGCGACCTCCAATGATGCCAATCTTGACGGCATTAAATTTGGGCCGTTCAAGGAGGGAAAGACTTATCAGGAAGTCATGTTTAATGCCAGAAATGAAGGCTTCTCTGAATTGATCAAACGTAGGTTCGTCATCGGTTCTTATTGTTTGATGAGTGAAAACCAGGAAGAACTCTTCCTCCGAGCCCAACGAAATCGCGCCAAAATCGTGGAAAAGACCAATGCCATTTTAAAGGATTACGACTTCATCTATGTGCCGGCCGCTCCAAGCGTAGCACCTTCTTTCGACAGTGCCAGCGACCGTCTTTCGGATGAATATTTGATCGCCGACAATCACCTTGCTTTGGGCAATTTTGCTGGCCTTCCTTCCATCACGCTGCCACTGTTTTTAGAAAACGGTCTCCCGGTCGGAATCAATTTCATGGGCCGCGCCTTCGAAGAGAAAAAATTATTTCAAATGGCAAACGCTTTCGAAAAATTAAGCGGTCTTAAAGACCTCAGCGTCAATAACAAAAAGGAGGGCAATCTATGAACTTCGAAGCAATCATCGGCATTGAAATTCACGTCCAGCAAAAGACGAAATCAAAGATGTTCTCTGCCGCCCCAAACGGATTCTCCAGAGACCCAAACACCCAAATTGCGCCGCTAGATATGGCTTATCCAGGAACCATGCCGGTGGTAAATAAGCAGGCAGTCATCAATGCGATTCGTGTTGCTAATGCCTTGCATATGGAAATCGATCATACGCTCTATTTCGATCGTAAAAATTATTTCTACTCCGATCTTCCTAAGGGATTCCAAATTACCCAACAAGCCAGACCAATTGGCAAAAATGGTTATGTTATGGTCGCCGTCCCTGGCGGGATGAAAAAGATTCGTATCGAAAGAATCCACATGGAAGAGGATACTTGCAAACAAGAACACTTCATGGATTATTCCTTATTAGACTATAACCGCGCTGGCGTTCCCCTTTGTGAAATTGTCTCCATGCCGGACATTGCCAATGGTACCGAAGCGCGCGAATATGCCGAGGCCATCCGCAATATTGTCGTTTATTCTGGAACTTCTGATGGCAAGATGGAAGAAGGCTCCATGCGTTGCGATACTAACGTCTCCATTCGTCCTTATGGTCAGAAAGCATTTGGCACAAAAGTCGAAGTCAAGAACATCAATTCCTTTAAAAACGTCGAATTGGCCATCGATTATGAAATCAAACGCCAATCTCAATTACTCCTTCAAGGCAAGAAGATCCAACAAGAGACAAGACGTTGGGATGAGGCTTCTGGCCGCACCGTTCTAATGCGTGTGAAAACCGATGCCGTCGATTACAAATATTTCTGCGAACCGAACATCACACCGATCCATATGTCGGATGAATTTATCCAAAAAGCGATTGAGACGTGTCCTGAATTATACGATTCGAAAAAGGAACGCTATCTTAAAATGGGTTTGTCAGAAACTGATGTGGAAGTCATTCTTGCTAACCCAAAAACAGCCGCTTATTTCGAAGAAGGCGTCCCATTTGTCCAAAACGCCAAAAATTTAGCCAATTTTTTGATTGTTGAAATCAACTCCTATTTAAATAAAAATGGAATTACCATCCAAGAATTGGAATTGTCACCAAAAACCCTTGGTGAGATTGTCACCATGCAAGAAAAAGGCGGTTTATCCCACAAGCAATGCGTCGATATCCTTAACAAGGTCCTCGAAGAAGGCGTTTCTCCAGAGGAAGCCAAAAAGGATTTGAAGATCGTCGCTCAAGTATCGGATACTGACACGATTTTGAAATTCGTTAAAGAAGCTTTGGACAACAACCCTCAATCGATCGCTGATTTCAAAGCGGGCAACCAGAGAGTTTTAGGCTTCTTGGTGGGCCAGGTAATGAAGGCCAGCCATGGTAAGGTCAATCCTGCCGAAGTTTCCCGACTTTTGCGCGAGGAGCTCGAAAAAAGATGAAGGAAGAAGAATTAAAGCAATTACAAAAATTCCTTGATACCGCAACTCATTTCGAGCTGCCTGCCTTTGATCGCCTCCCTTCCGTCCCACTTTACATGGAACAGGTGATCACATATGTGAATAGCACGTTAGAGCCCTTGTCTCTTGGCGATAAACAATTATTGACTTCGTTTATGGTCAACAATTATGTCAAAGCCAAGATCATTCGGGAACCGGATCGCAAAAAATATTCGGTTGAACACCTTGGCTATTTACTCGCCATCACGACTCTCAAAAGCGTTCTTTCGATGAGCGACATCGCGATGCTGATCAGCATGGATAAGGATGTTTCCCTCGATAAATCCGCGCTCTATCGTTTCTTTAAGACGATGTCTTCTGACGTCTTTAAAGATGTGGGAGAAAAAGCAAAAAGAAGAATCGATGCTTATGCCGCGAATTACGAGAAAGAAAGAAACGAACAAAACCCAGACGCCGAAAAACACTTGATTGATTCCATCGGATTAATCGCTTTAAGGATGTCAATCCAGTCTGCGGTCTATCAGCTCCTTTCTCAGTCCTTGCTTCAATTCCTTGCTTGCAATAATTTGGACGAAAACGACTTTAAGAAAGAGTTTAAGCCTGGTGTTGGCGAAATCAAACATCAGAGGAAACAAGCCAAACATGAGGCCGAACGTGTCGCTCTTTTAAAGAAAAAGGAAAGGAAAACTACAAAGAAAACAAAAAAGAGGTAATTTTATGAAGAAAGTATTAGTTACGGGTGGATTGGGCTTTATTGGCAGCGAGGCTGTCATCTGCTTGATCGAAAATGGCTATGAGCCAGTCATCATCGACAATCTTTTTAATGCCAAAGTCGCGGTTTTGGACCGAATTGAAACCATCACTCATTTCCGACCGAAATTCTATGAAGTCGATGCAACTGACGAAGAAGCGACGGAAAAAGTCTTTGCTGAAAACGAAATCGATGCCGTCATTCATTTTGCTGGATATAAAGCGGTTGGTGAATCAGTTGAAAAACCACTGGAATATTATGAAAACAACTTAGAAAGTTTGATTGTCATCGCTAAATGCATGAAGAGACATAACGTCAAAAACATCATTTTCTCTTCCAGCGCGACAGTTTATGGCGTCCCTAGCAGAGTCCCGCTTTATGAATCTGATCCGGTTGCCGAAGCTACCAACCCATACGGTGAAACCAAGGTCATGATCGAAAGAATCTTAAAAGACCTTCAGAAAGCAGACCCAACGTTAAATGTCGGAATTCTTCGTTATTTCAATCCTATCGGAGGACATCCGTCCGGATTGCTTGGCGAAGATCCAAACGGAATCCCAAACAACCTTCTTCCTTATGTCTCGCAAGTTGCGATTGGCAAGTTAAAATGCTTGAAGATCTTTGGCGATGATTACCCAACCGTTGACGGAACTGGGGTTAGAGACTATATCCACGTTGTGGATTTGGCAGAAGGCCATGTCGCTACGCTTAAAAAATTGGAAGAAAACCCTGGCTATGTTGTCTACAACCTAGGCACTGGCAAAGGGACTTCTGTATTGGAATTAGTGCACGCTTACGAAAAAGCCAATGGGGTGAAAATCCCTTATGTGATCGCCCCTCGTAGAGCTGGTGATGTTGCAGAAAATTATGCCGATTGCGAAAAGGCGGCTAAAGAACTTCATTGGAGAGCGAAATTCACCATCGAAGATGCTTGCAGAGATGCCTACAATTTCCAAAAGAACAATCCCGAAGGCATCAAATAAAATCGTTTGAACAAAAATAAGCGCCTTAAATTCAATAATGAAAGGTACCCCAAATCCTAGACATTATGAAAGGTACCCCAAATCCTAGACATTAGGAAAGGGGTACTTTTTCTATGAAATATTCATGGGAATTCAAACTTGAATGCGTCAACAAGTATAAAAATGGCGAGCGTATCAATACTTCAGGATCTCCTGGTTTTCATCACAACTTCATGAACCATGTTAGAGATTGGGTGGCAACTTTTGATGAGTTAGGCGTTGATGGGCTGAAGCATTCCCCGAACAACAAAGATTGGACGCCCGAAAAGCGATTTGAATTGGTGGCAAAGGTTCTTGCAGGAAATTCAATTACAACGGTAGCC